>NZ_JBLLNL010000012.1:0-93668 GCF_048158365.1 Denitraticella aggregata
ACACCGTCGACACACAATCAGGCCTTTTCGGCGCTTTTTGTTCCTGTATCGGGAGGTGCTCGACATCGATTTGCCGTGGATGAACGAGATCGGGCCACCCGAAGAAACGCGAGCGTGTGCCGGTCGTGCTGTCGCGCACGGAAGTGTCGCGCCTGCTCGGCATGATCGACGGGATCGAGGGTAAGCTTGCACGCCTGCTCTACGGCACCGGCATGCGCCTGATGAAAGGCCTGCGATTGCGCGTCAAGGATCTTGACTTCGACCGCAATGAGATCGTCGTGCGCGAGGGCAAGGGCGGCAAGGACCGCCGTGTGATGCTACCTGGCTCGCTTGTGCCGGCTTTGCGCCGTCCCCTGGACGCGGGACGTCTGTTGTGGGAGCGGGACCGGGAAATGTGATCCGGCTCAGAGTCGGTAGGGTACGTGCGCGTCGCAATGGTGCTCTGGAAAATCCTTGGTATTTCGCGTGACAAGGACTGCGCCCTCGGACTTTGCGCTCGCCCAGATGATCGCATCGGGCAGTCGTAGGCGCTTTTCGCGCCGACGCTCGACAGCCAGCTCGGCAATACGTGGGGTGATGGTAACTTGGGTGAACCCGGCGAGAAAGGCTCTCACGGCCGCCTCGCTCTGTGCGTCGGCGCCCACCATGACATCCATCCAGGTGATAGAGCTGATAAGCCTCAGGGCAGCGTTTTGAAAAGCCACCCGTCAAGCCTCGTCATACACCTCAAACGCCTTTGCTAGAGCAAGGGCGCCAGCCACCGCCGCGCCGCATCCACGCTCATGCCGGCGCGCTGCGCCCAGTCCTTCAACTGATCCTCACCGATCTTGCTGATCGCGAAGTAGTGGCTTTGTGGATGGGCGAAATAGAAGCCGGCCACACTCGCGGCGGGGGTCATGGCCATGGACTCGGTGAGGCCCATGCCGGCGTTGGTGGGCACGTCGAGCAACTGGAACAGCGCGGCCTTGACGGTGTGGTCCGGGCAGGACGGGTAGCCGGGGGCGGGGCGAATGCCCTTGTACTGCTCCTTGATCAGCGCGGCGTTGTCGAGGTCCTCGTCCGCGGCGTAGCCCCAATACTCCTTGCGCACGCGTTCGTGCAGCCACTCCGCGGTCGCCTCGGCGAGGCGGTCGGCGAGGCTCTTCAGCATGATCGCGTGGTAGTCGTCGTGCCCGGCCTCGAACTCGGCGAGCTTCAACTCGATGCCGATACCGGCAGTCACCGCGAACGCGCCGCACCAGTCGCGTACGCCACTGGCCTTGGGCGCGATGAAATCGGCCAGGCACCAGTGCGGCTTGCCGGCCGGACGCTGGTGCTGCTGGCGCAGGCCGTGCCAGACCATCATCGGCGGGTCGCGCTGCTCGTTTTCGTAGAGTTCGATGTCGTCGCCGACGCTATTGGCCGGAAACAGGCCGAACACCGCCCTGGCCTGCAGCCATTCCTGCGCGATCAGGTCCTCGAGCATGTTGCGCGCATCGTTGTAGACGCTGCGCGCGGTCTCTCCGACGATCGGGTCGTCGAGGATGTCGGGGAAACGCCCCGCGAGGTCCCAGGTCTGAAAGAACGGCGCCCAGTCGATGTAGTCGCGCAGATCGGCCAGATCCACGTCCATCGACATCACGCCGAGCGCATTGGGCTCGGTCGGCACATAGGGCAGATCGGGGACAGATCCCGATTGACCTTCGCCAGATTCAGGGGCCCCGATCTGTGCGAGCGGGTCGAACGCGTTGGCACGCGCAGCCTCCAGGCTCACGAGCGGCACGCCCTTCTTGTTCGCATGCTGGGTGCGGATCTTGTCGTAGTCGGCGGCGAGCTGCAGCTTGAAGTCCTCGGCGCCGCCCTCGGACAGCAGCGCGGTGACCACGCCGACCGCGCGCGATGCATCCGGCACATAGACCACCGGCTGGTCGTAATGCGGCGCGATCTTGATCGCGGTGTGCGCGCGACTGGTGGTCGCCCCGCCGATCAGCAGCGGCAGCTCAAAGCCCTGGCGCTTCATCTCCGCCGCAACATGGCTCATCTCTTCCAGCGACGGCGTGATCAGGCCGGACAGGCCGATCGCCTGGGCGCCGTGCTCGCGCGCGGCGTTGAGAATTTTCTCGCACGGCACCATCACGCCCAGATCGATGATCTCGTAGCCGTTGCAGCCGAGCACCACGCCGACGATATTCTTGCCGATGTCGTGCACGTCGCCCTTGACCGTCGCGATGACGATGCGCCCCTTGCTGGTCGAGCCGGTGCGCAGCTTCTCGGCCTCGATGTACGGAATCAGGTGGGCGACCGCCTGCTTCATCACGCGTGCGGATTTCACCACCTGCGGCAGAAACATCTTGCCAGCGCCGAACAGATCCCCGACCACGCTCATGCCGTCCATCAGCGGGCCCTCGATGACCGCCAGCGGCGGCTTGCCGTCGGCCGCGAGCCGGGCCCGGATCTCCTCGGTGTCGCCCACGACGTAATCGGTGATGCCCTTGACCAGCGCATGCGACAGGCGCTTTTCCACCGACCATTCGCGCCAGGCGAGGTCCGGCCCGGTGTCCTTGGTCCGGCCTTTGACCGACGTCGCGATCTCGACCAGCGCATCGCCCGAACCCGGTTTGCGATTGAGCACGACGTCCTCGACCTTGTCGCGCAGATCCGCATCCAGATCGTCATACACACCGAGCTGACCGGCATTGACGATGCCCATGGTCAGGCCGTTCTTCACCGCGTGATACAGGAACACGGTGTGGATCGCCTCGCGCACCGGGTCGTTGCCGCGGAAGCTGAAGCTCACGTTCGACACGCCACCGGAGGTCTTGGCCCAGGGCAGATGCGCCTTGATCCAGCCGACTGCCTGGATGAAATCGACCGCGTAGTTGTCATGCTCCTCGATGCCGGTCGCGATTGCGAAGATGTTCGGGTCGAAGATGATGTCCTCGGGCGGAAAACCCACCCCGCCCTGCTCGGGACTCGCGGTCAGCAGCGTGTAGGCGCGTTCGCAGATCTCGATCTTACGCTGGTAGGTATCGGCCTGCCCCTTCTCGTCGAAGGCCATCACGATCACCGCCGCGCCGTACCGGCGGCACAGGCGCGCCTGGCGCAGGAACTCGGCCTCACCCTCCTTCATCGAGATCGAGTTGACCACGCCCTTGCCCTGGATGCACTTCAGGCCGGCCTCGATGACGTCCCACTTGGAGGAGTCCAGCATGATCGGCACACGCGAGATATCCGGCTCGGACGCGATCAGCTTCAGGAAGCGTTCCATCGCGGCCATGGAGTCGAGCATCGCCTCGTCCATGTTGATGTCGATGATCTGCGCGCCGTTCTCGACCTGCTGGCGCGCAACCGCCAGTGCGTCGTCGAAGCGGCCTTCCAGAATCATCTTCGCAAACGCGCGCGAACCGGTCACGTTGGTGCGCTCGCCGATATTCACGAACAGGCTGTCGGCGCCGACGTTGAAAGGCTCCAGGCCGGACAGCCGCATCTTGTGCTCGAGCACCGGCACCCTGCGCGGGGCCACGCCTTCGACCGCCTGCGCGATGGCCGCGATATGCGCGGGCGTGGTGCCGCAGCAGCCGCCGACGATATTCACCAGCCCGGACCGGGCCCATTCGGCGATGTCGCCGGCGAGCTGCTCGGGCGTCTCGTCGTAGCCGGTGGGCGACAGCGGATTCGGCAGACCCGCGTTCGGGTGGGCCGACACATGCGTGTCGCACAGGTGCGAAAGCTCCTCGACGTACTGGCGCAGTTCCTTCGCGCCGAGCGCGCAGTTCAGGCCGAACGAGATCGGCCGCGCGTGCGCGAGCGAGTTCCAGAAGGCCTCCGCCGTCTGGCCGGAAAGTGTGCGGCCGGACGCGTCGGTGATCGTCCCCGAGATCATCACCGGCAGGCGACGGCCGAGGTCCGAGAACAACTGCTCGATTGCGAACACCGCGACCTTGGCGTTGAGCGTGTCGAACACCGTCTCGATCAGCAGCAGGTCGGCGCCACCCTCGATCAGCCCGCGCGCCGCATCCAGATAGTCGTCGAGCAGGGCCTCGAAGCTGATGTTGCGGTAGCCGGGGTCGTTCACGTCCGGCGAGATCGACAGCGTGCGCGAGGTCGGCCCCAGCACACCGGCGACGAAGCGCGGCTTGTCCGGATTCACCGTCGTGTATTCATCGCACAGCGCGCGCGAGAGGCGGGCGCCGGTCACGTTGATCTCGTAGGCGACCGACTCCAGCCCGTATTCGGCCTGCGACACGCGCGTGCCGTTGAAGGTGTTGGTCTCGATGATGTCGGCGCCGGCGTCGAGGTAGGCGCGATGGATGTCGGAGATCAGTTCGGGCCGGGTCAGCACCAGCAGGTCGTTGTTGCCCTTGAGGTCGCGCGGATGATCCAGGAAGCGCTCGCCGCGGTAATCGCGCTCGGCGAGCTTGTGCTGCTGGATCATCGTGCCCATAGCACCGTCGAGCACGAGGATGCGCTCGGACATCAGGGCATGGAGTTCTTGGGAACGGTCGGCTTGCATGGCATCCATCTCGGCTTGGGTCCGGGATACCAGTGGCGGCGAGGAAAGACACCACAAACCCGGACCTGGGGATTTGTGAGCGCCGTTCTTCGATTGCCGAGCCTGGCCCGTTTGGATTACAGGTCGCAGCGCTCCTCGGCAGAGGCAAGTAGTCTACCGGGACTGGGCGCGGCTTGCAAAGGCACCGTCGGCGCGCAAAGACCGGCTTGCGTCATCGTGACCATAGCGGTCCAGGAGCAGAATCCATTACCAGTAATGAGGCCACCCCGCCCGCGGGTAGGGCCAGCCCCGAAAACCGCCCCAGAAAGAATGCGAACCGTACCCGAGACCCAGACCGATACCCCAGCCGAACATGCCGTCGCGCGGAAAAACAAGGGTCTGGCTGGTCCGCTCGACGACGCCGCCGACGAAATGCACGTTGAACCGGGTCGCGCGCAGGTCGGGCCACTCATTGCGGATGTTCCAGTCGTAGACCTCCTCGCCGGACAGGGAGAAGAACTGTACCGAGCGATGCTGGCCCAGCAGTCGCTGGACCTGCTCGACCGTCATGCCCTTCTGCACCCGCGCCAGATTCTTGCGCGACAGCGCATCGAACTGCTCGACGATGCGCCCGTCCGCGTCGATGGAGTACATCCAGGCATCATCGCCGAAGGGTTGCGTCGCGTACTCGAAGGTGCGCGTGCCGTCGTCGTTGATCCAGATGCGGCTCGGCTGGCCGCGCGCGCCGAGCAGGCTGACCTCGTCCACGAACTCACGCTGCATGCTGAAGCTGGCGCAACCGCTGAGCAGCGCTAACAACGCGACGAACAGCAGGATCCTAAGCCAACTCCCGCCCCGATGCCGGGGCGGAGCGACCCATCGAGACCGGCGCGCGGCCGACGCGTCGCAGTGAATATGCCGATTGACCATCCTTGGCCTCCTGCCGTCAGGGAGACAATCGCTCCCGCACCCAGCTGCCGTCGGGCAGCTCACGATAGGCGATCCGGTCATGCAGGCGCGACGCGCGCCCCTGCCAGAACTCCCAGTAATGCGGCCGCAGGCGATAGCCGCCCCAGTGCGGCGGGCGCGGTGGCTTGAGTCCGAATCTGAGGCCGTACTCGGCTGCGCGCGCGACGATGACACCACGATTCGGGATCACCTCGCTCTGATGGGAGGCCCATGCGCCGATGCGGTGGGCCAGCGGGCGGCTCTCGAAATAGGCGTCCGAATCCTCCGGCGCGACCTTCTCGACGTCGCCCTCGATGCGCACCACGCGCTCCAGTTCGACCCAGTGGAACTGCAGCGCGGCATAGGGGTGGCATGCGAGCTCGCGGCCCTTGCGGCTCGCGTAATTGGTGTACCACACGATGCCGCTTTCGTCGAAATCCTTGATCAGCACCACCCGCGTGGACGGACGGCCGTCCTCCCCGACGGTCGCGACCGTCATCGCATTCGGCTCGGGCACCTTGCGCGCGAGCGCCTCGCTGAACCACTGTCTGAACTGCTGCAGCGGCTCTCCGGACACTTCGTGATCCTCGAGGCTGCCCAGTTCATAGCTCTTGCGCAGGTCCGCCAGACTCTTGTCGCTCATGCATTCGCCCCGTTCCAACCTGAATTCACTGCCGATATTGTACGTTGCGGCTGGTGTGCACGACCTTGCCCGCGGTATCGAAATGCACCGTGAAGAACAGCGGATCGGAGGTGCCCCGATCCGGTTCGACGTTCCAGTTCCACACCCGCTCCTGGCTCAGTGCGAAGAACTGCGTCGATGCGGGTTTGCCGAGCACCCGCCGCACCGCATCTCCGTCCATGCCCGGTTGGATACGTGCGAAGCTGCGTTCGTTCAGTACCTGATCGACCGCACGCACGATACGATCGGACCCGATCGTGATCATGTGGCAGTGGATCCCCTGTGGCTGCCCGGAGTACTCCCAGGTCACCGAACCATCGTCGTTGCGCCACTCCATGCCCGGTTCCCCGAGACGCTCGCGCACCTCGCTCGCGGTAGTGATGCCGGGCTTGATCGTTTCGATCGCGAACGGGTTGCAGCCGCCCAGCCCCAACAGCCCGAGCAGGCCGAACAGATAAGCGAAAATACGTTTCATCCTTGCCGGTTCCTCGTCAGTGCCCACCTCACGCGGATCGCGCGAGAAAGGCGGTTCGTGCGACGGTACAATCCGCTCATTGCATCGCCAGCTTGAAGCGAAGCGACTGCCATGATGCCAGATGAGGTTCCCAACCCATACCGCCCCGATGCAGCTGAATGAAACAGAAACACCCCTTCTGGTCGCAACCCGTCTATCACGCCGCTTCGGCGGCGTGGTCGCCCTCGACGATGTGGACCTGACGATCCGTCGCGGCGAGATCTTTGGACTGATCGGACCCAACGGTGCGGGCAAGACCACGTTCTTCAACGTGCTGACCGGCTTGGAGCGGCCCGACCGGGGCGAGTGCCGGGTCGACGGACGGCGCCTCGCGCCGGGCCGGCCCCATCTGGCGGTTCGACACGGCATCGCACGAACCTTCCAGAACATCCGGCTGTTCGGCGATGCGAGCGCGCTGGAGAACGTGATGACCGGCCTGCATGCAAAGCTGCATGCAGGCCTGGTCGCCAGCCTTCTCGGTCATCGTACGCAACGCGACGAGGAGCGCCGCACGCAGGCGGATGCACTTGGCTGGCTCGCGTATGTCGGCCTCGCGGAGCATGCGGCGACGCGCGCGCGTAATCTTTCCTATGGCGACCAGCGTCGCCTCGAGATCGCGCGCGCGCTCGCGGCGGGCCCGAAGTTGCTCGCGCTGGACGAACCCGCGGCCGGTATGAATGCGACCGAAACCTTGGCCCTGCGAGGACTGGTGGAGCGCATTCGCGACGAGGGCACCACGGTGCTGGTCATCGAGCACGACATGAAACTGGTGATGCAGTTATGCGACCGGATCGCGGTGCTCGACTCCGGACGCAAGATCGCCGAAGGCACGCCGGACGAGATCCGTCGCGACCAGCGCGTCATCGAAGCCTATCTCGGTCGAAGGTACGCCCATGCCTGACCAGCCGGCGCCAGTGCTGGAACTGCGCGATGTCCATGCCCGTTACGACCGGATCCCGGCGGTTTGCGGCATCGACCTGCAGCTCGCACCGGGCACGACCGGCTGCCTGATCGGCGCAAACGGTGCCGGCAAGAGCACCACGCTCGCCGCCATCGCGGGCCTGCAGGCGTTGGCCGCCGGTCGGATCCTGTTTCGCGGACAACGAATCGACACGCAACCGCCGGACCGACGGGTGCGCGCCGGCATTGCGCTGGTCCCGGAAGGCCGGGGCATCTTTGCGCGGCTCACCGTCGCCGAAAACCTGCATCTGGGGACCTATGTCCGCAGCGATCGACAGGCGATCCGCGACGACCTCGAGCGGATCCTGTGTCTGCTGCCGCGATTGCGGGAGCGCCTGACGCAAGTCGCCGGCACGCTGTCCGGCGGAGAGCAGCAGATGCTCGCGATCGGCCGCGCACTGCTGTCGAAACCAAGCTTGCTGCTGCTCGACGAACCGTCGATGGGACTCGCGCCAATCGTGGTCGAGACCATCTACGCACTGATCCGAACGGTGGCCCAGTCCGGGATGACGATTCTGCTGGTCGAACAGAACGCCCAGCTCGCGCTGGACCTGGCCGATCAGGCGTGGGTCATGGAAGCCGGCCGGATCACGTTGTCCGGAACCGCCGCGGCATTGCGCGAGGATACCCGGGTCCGCTCGGCCTATCTGGGCGCCGAGCCGGCGTGAGTCCGCCCATTGGGCCGCTCGGAACGGGCGCCGCACCGGAGCACGCACGCATTCGATCGGCCCAAGCCAATATAATGGATGCAAGCAACGGCCGGAGGCCCGCAGCAGTGAAACATCTCACACCCAAGGAAGCCCATGCCTTCCTGCAGTCGAACCCGGAGGCCTTGCTGATCGACGTCCGGAGCGAGATCGAGTTCCTGTTCGTCGGACACCCGGTTGGCGCGATCCATGTCTCATGGAACGACGGCCCCGACTGGGACGTCAATCCACATTTCGTCGGCGAGGTGCGCAAGATGGCGGGGCATGGCGGCGAACGACCACTGGTGCTGATCTGCCGCAGCGGCAACCGGTCCGAGTCGGCCGGGGAGGCCTTGCTCGACGCAGGGTTCAAGAACGTGTTCAACGTGCTGCACGGCTTCGAAGGCGAACTGGACGACAAGCATCATCGCAACTCGGTCAGCGGCTGGCGCTTCGACGGCCTGCCGTGGGAGCAGTGCTGAGCGTATCAGTCGTGGCCGAAGACGCCTCGTGCACCACATTGGTGCATTGCGCATCGTACCAAGACCATGCCGGCGTCGAACCTCTCAGGCTTTGACGTCGAGGCCGCGACGATACTGTATCGCCTCGGCCAGATGGACCGCGCCGACCTGCTCGACACCCGCCAGGTCAGCGATCGTTCGCGCCACCTTGAGCACCCGATGGTAGGCACGCGCGGACAGCCCCAGCCGCTTGATTGCATGGCCCAGCAGCACGCGGCCCTCCCGGTCGGGTTCGCACAGGCGATCGATCGAACCGGGACCGAGACGGCTGTTCGGCGCCTGCTGGCGTGCCCGCTGCATCGCCCATGCCTGAATGACCCGTGCGCGCACCGTTGCACTCGCCTCGCCACCAGGCAGCGCCTGCATCTCCGCGTGTTCCAGAAGCGGCACCTCGACGACGATGTCCATGCGATCGAGCAGCGGACCGGACAGGCGCCCACGGTAGCGACGAATCTGCTCGGGCGAACAGATGCAGCGACCGGACGGATCGCCGTGATAGCCGCAGGGACAGGGATTCATCGCCGCAACCAGCTGGAAACGTGCCGGGAATTCGGCCCTGCGACGCGCGCGCGAGACCGTGACGGTGCCGGTTTCCAGGGGCTCGCGCAGCGCCTCGAGCACGCGCCGGTCGAACTCCGGCAACTCGTCCAGGAACAGCACGCCATGGTGTGCGAGGCTGATCTCGCCCGGACGTGGCGTCGCCCCACCGCCGACCAGCGCCGGCGCGGACGCCGAATGGTGAGGCGCCCGAAACGGGCGCTGCGCCCATCGGCGCGCATCGAAGCAGCCCTCGATCGACTGCACCGACGCACTCTCGATCGCCTCGCGTTCGTCCATCGGCGGGAGCAGGCCAGGCAGGCGTTGCGCGAGCATGGACTTGCCGGTTCCAGGCGGTCCGAACATCAGCAGTGAATGCGCGCCGGCTGCCGCGACCTCCAGCGCACGCCGTGCGAGCAACTGTCCCTTCACCTCGGTCAGGTCCGGCATATCGTGCTGCGAGCCCTGGTCGGGTGCGCTCACATGCGGCTGTAGCGGCCCCTGACCGGTCAGATGCGCACAGACGCGCAGCAGGCAATCGGCAGCCAGCACGCGCGAGCGCTGCGCCAGTGCCGCCTCGTCGGCATTCTCGGACGGAAGCACCAGATCACGCCCTGCTTGCGCGGCTGCAAGCGCCATCGCGAGGGCGCCGCGCACCCGCCGCAGTGCCCCGTTCAGCGACAGTTCGCCGATAAACTCGCAAGCATCGAGCGCCTTCGCCGGAATCTGTCCGGAAGCGGCGAGAATGCCGAGCGCGATCGGCAGATCGAATCGCCCGCCTTCCTTGGGCAGGTCGGCGGGCGCGAGATTGACGGTGATCCGGCGCTGCGGAAATTCGAACTGCGAGGTCTGGATGGCCGCGCGCACGCGGTCACGCGCCTCGCGCACCTCGGCATCCGGCAGGCCGACCAGATTGAAGGCCGGCAGCCCGTTGGCGAGGTGAACCTCGACGACGACTTCCGGCGCATCGAGGCCGGACAGCGCACGGGTGCGAACCAACGCGAGTGACATGCCTGTCTCCTGGATCAACGGGAGACAAGTTTAACCCCGAGCGATGACGTTGCGCTATTCCATAAGCATCATATCGAACGCCGCGGATTCACTCTGCGTCGTCCTGCGCACGCGCATGGGCGAGTTCGGACTCGAGCTGCGCGACCCTGTCCTCCAGTTCGTGCAGCTTCTGACGCGCATGCGCGAGCACCTCGCGCTGAACGTCGAACTCCTCCCGGGTCACCAGATCGAGCTTGCCGAACGCACTGCCCAGCAATGCCTTGACGTTCTTCTCGATATCCCGAGCCGGACTGCTGGCGGCCAGCTCGGAAAGCTTGTTGCCGAGTTCATCGAAGATACGCGGTGAAGTCATGTCGGGATCCTTGTTCGAGCGTGGGACGGGGTGAGTGATCGAGTTTAGCACGCGACCCCGGAGCGGAATGAGCGTCCCGATGGACTGGCCGCACTAGTTTGGTGCATTGAACGGAGGGCGTCGGTCAAATCAGGGCACCGCGGCGCAGCATTGAATCCAGAAATTCGCTCAAAGTTCTGTTTTATATAAATTTTTCAGACTTGGCATGGATCGTGCTAAACGTGAATCGTCCAATATCGACCGTCTGGAGATTCAGATGCAAACCCGCCCCAGCTTTCCAAGCTCAGCCGATGACAGGAGAAACGCATGAAGCTCGTCACCGCAATCATCAAACCCTTCAAGCTCGACGAAGTGCGTGAAGCACTGTCGGCGATTGGCGTGCAAGGCATCACCGTGACCGAAGTAAAGGGCTTCGGCCGCCAGAAGGGCCATACCGAACTGTACCGCGGCGCCGAGTACGTCGTGGACTTCCTGCCCAAGGTCAAGATCGAGGCGGCGGTGCGTGCCGACATCCTCGATCAGGTCATCGAAACGATCGAGAAGTCCGCCTCAACCGGGAAGATTGGAGACGGAAAGATCTTCGTGTTCGAACTGGAGCAGGTCGTTCGCATCCGCACCGGCGAAACCGGTGTCGATGCACTTTAAGGGAGCCACAACATGAGTAAAACACTGAAAACACTGCTCGCGGCGCTGGCGGTCGGCCTGGCCGCGCCGGTTCTGGCCGACGAGCACACCGCAATGGAAGCGGCCGCCGCGGCCGGCGCCGCGATGGAGCACAGCGCCGCGGTGCTGAGCAACGTGTTCGAACTGCAGTACGCGATGGACACCTTCTACTTCCTGGTGTGTGGCGCACTGGTGATGTGGATGGCCGCCGGCTTCTCGATGCTCGAGGCCGGCCTAGTCCGCTCCAAGAACACGGTCGAGATCCTGACCAAGAACGTCGCGCTGTTCTCGATCTCCTGCATCATGTATCTCATCGTCGGCTACGCGATCATGTATGGTGGCGGCATATTCCTGTCCGGCATCGACGGCGGTGACGACCTGGTCCCAGACGCGCTGACCGCCTTCGGCGAGCGTGAAGACGGCTTCCACGGCGATTCGATCTACTCCGACGCTTCGGACTTCTTCTTCCAGGTGGTGTTCGTCGCGACCGCGATGTCCATCGTCTCGGGTGCGGTCGCCGAGCGGATGAAACTGTGGGCCTTCCTCGCCTTTGCGGTGGTCATGACCGGCTTCATTTACCCGTTGGAAGGTTCCTGGACCTGGGGCGAGGCCGACGTCTTCGGCATGTTCAACCTTGGCGATCTGGGCTTTTCCGACTTCGCCGGTTCCGGCATCGTGCATATGGCTGGTGCGTCCGCGGCGCTGGCCGGCGTGATCCTGCTCGGCGCGCGCAAAGGCAAGTACGGCCCGAACGGCGAACCGCGCGCGATCCCGGGTGCGAACCTGCCGCTGGCCACGCTCGGCACCTTCATCCTGTGGATGGGCTGGTTCGGCTTCAACGGCGGTTCGGTGCTCAAGCTCGGCGACATCGCCAATGCCAACGACGTCGCGATAGTGTTCCTGAACACCAACACCGCCGCTGCGGGTGGTGCGATCGCCGCACTGATCGTGTCCAAACTCATGTTCGGCAAGGGTGACTTGACCATGCTGCTGAACGGCGCGCTGGCGGGCCTGGTGGTGATCACGGCCGAACCCTCCACGCCGACGCCGTTGCTCGCGACCTTGTTCGGCGCGGCCGGCGGTGTGCTGGTGGTGTTCTCGATCACGGTGCTCGATCGCGTGTTCAAGATCGACGATCCGGTCGGCGCGATCTCGGTGCACGGTACCTGCGGTCTGCTCGGCCTGCTGCTGGTGCCGCTGACCAACAGCGACTCCACCTTCTTCGGCCAGATCGTCGGAGCGCTGACGATCTTCGTCTGGGTGTTCGGCGCCAGCCTGATCGTGTGGAGCATCCTGAAGGCGGTCACGGGCATCCGCGTCACGGCGGAAGAAGAGTACGAAGGCGTAGATCTGGCCGAATGCGGTCAGGAAGCCTATCCAGAGTTCGTGACCAAGTAAGGCAATAGATTCAACCGAGGAGAAAACCATGCGCAAGACTCTGATCACCACCGTAGCCGCCCTCGCCACCCTCCCGGTCGGCACATCCACCGTTCTCGCCGAAGATCTGCCGATCTCGGCCAACATCAGCATCGTGACCGACTACGCCTTCCGCGGCTTCAGCCAGACCGACCAGCGCCCGGCTCTGCAGGGTGGCCTGGACTACGAGGTGGGCGCCAACTACGGAATCATGGAAGGGCTCACGCCTGACGCGCACTAAGGCTATTCGAGCGTCCGGGGCCGCGACAACGACAGCTGGGCAGACTGGAAACTGGGCGTGACACAATCCTGGCGCGGCTTCGATTTCGGCCTGCACTACGTCGACACCGACGTCCGCAACGACAGGCTCGCAGACGATCGCTACATCCTGTCCGTCAGCAAGGCGTTCTGATCGACCGTCTCCTCCCCCGCCGCGGTTGACTCTCCTCGCCGCGACGTTCGAAGGGCACCCTCGGGTGCCCTTCTTTTTGTGGGACCGGCGGCGCAGCGATCGGCCGTGAACGCCGCGCCGCCAAGATGCCTCAGCGGAACACGATGGTCTTGTTCCGATGCACCAGCACCCGATCCTCCAGGTGATAGCGCAGCCCGCGCGCGAGTACCGTCTTCTCGACATCCTTGCCGTAGCGGACCATGTCCTCGACCGCGTCCGAATGATCGATGCGGATCACGTCCTGGTCGATGATTGGTCCCTGGTCCAGGTCGGCCGTCACATAGTGGCAGGTCGCACCGATCAGCTTCACACCCTTGGCCCAGGCCTGGTGATACGGTCTGGCACCGACAAAGCTGGGCAGAAAGCTGTGATGAATGTTGATGATGCGGCCCGGATAGGCGGCACACAGCTCCGGCGACAGTATTTGCATGTAACGCGCGAGCACCATCACGTCGCCTCGCACCTCCTCGAACAGGCGTGCCACCTCGGCGTAGGCCGAGGCCTTGCTGTCGGGTGTCACGTGCACATGATGGAACGGTATGCCGTGCCACTCCACGAAGCCGCGGAAGTCATCGTGGTTGGAGATCACGCACGGAATCTCGATGTCGAGCTCCTTGCTCTGCCAGCGTGCGAGCAGGTCGTACAGGCAGTGTCCCTGCCTGGACACCAGGATCACGACACGCTTCCTGACCGCCGAGTCGGTGATCTTCCATTGCATGCCCAGCTCGTCGGCGAGCGGCTCGAAGCGCTGGCGCAGCTCGGCGAGATGAAACGGGATCGAATCGGCGCGGATCTCGATGCGCATGAAATACTGGCCGGTCGCCTCGCCGTCGCCGGGCGGTTCGGCATGCAGCGAGGTTTCGAGAATCCAGCCCTCGTGTTCGGCGAGGAAGCCGGACACCCGGCTGACCAGACCGACCCGGTCGGGGCATGAAGCCGAGAGCGTATAGAAGCGGGTTGAATGCATGGCTGAGTCTTGCAGACCTTCGTTGGAGAGACCGAGCCCCCTCGGGGGAGCGCTGAGCGTGGCGGGCGGGGGTCGTCAGAGCCGCCGAACGGCGTTCACCCGAGCCGGCCGACCCGGGCGAAGGCCTTGTCGATCTCGGCACGCAGCGCGTCGTAGTCGCGCACCACCGGATACTGCGGGAATTCGCGAATCACGTTCTCGGGCGGGTGAAACAGGATGCCGCCATGCGCCTCGGCCAGCATCGCGGTGTCGTTGTATGAATCCCCGGCGGCGACCACCGTGAAGTTGAGTTCCTTGAAGCGCTTGACCGCCTCGCGCTTCTGGTCCGGCATACGCAGATGGTAGTTGACCAGAAAGCCCTTGTCGTCCGCCTCGAGGCTGTGACAGAACAGGGTCGGCCACGCGAGCTGACGCATCAGCGGGTGCGCGAACTCGTAGAAGGTGTCGGACAGGATCACCAGCTGATAGTCGGCGCGCAAATCATCCAGGAACGCGCGCGCACCCTCCATCGGCCCCATGCCGGCAATCACTTCCTGGATCTGCGGCAGCCCCAGTTCGTGTTTGGCGAGGATGTCCAGCCGGTACTGCATCAGCACATCGTAGTCCGGTTCATCACGGGTGGTGCGGCGCAGTTCCGGAATGCCGGTACGTTCGGCGAACTCCACCCAGATTTCAGGAACGAGCACGCCTTCGAGGTCGAGACAGACAATTTGCACGTGGGGCCTTTCGAGTGTCGGATCGGATCGGGAGAGCGGATTTTACACCGTGCGACGCACCGGACTCAGGCGATCGGATGCTTTGACCGCGCGCGAATCATCCTCACGCCCACAGCAGATTCCTGACTGCCAGCCCGCCTCCGGCAAAATGCTCCATCAGCTCGCGCTGGTGTTCGAAGTCGCGGGTTTCCATCTGCAGGATCACCTCGGTCATGCCGACCGGCACATGCAATTCGCCGCGCCTGTGCTCGACATGGCGCACGTTGATGCCGAGGTCGGCGACCGTCTTGAGCAGGCCCAGAAGGTGCCCGGGCGCATCCGGAATCGTCACGCTGACGCTGATCAGGCGCCCGCTGGACGCGAGGCCATAGTCGATGGACCGGCCCACCAGTGTCATGTCGATGTTGCCGCCCGAGATCACGCAGGCCAGGCGGTCCTCGGGCCGCAATGCGATACGCCCCTGCAGCAGTGCCGCCAGGCCGACCACGCCGGCACCTTCGCCGATCGTACGCGTCCGTTCGAGCAGCGTGACGATCGCCTCTGCGATCGCGTTGTCGTCCACCGTCACGATGTCGTCGACATGGCGTGCGATCACTTCACGGGTGAGCACGCCGGGACGCTTGACCTTGATACCGTCGGCGATGGTATGGCTGCCGGCCGGCACGTCGCCGAGCGAGCCGTCGCGCAGGAAATGCCGCCACGGCGCGACCGCATCGCATTGAACGCCGATCACGCGTATCGCCGGATTCTGCAGCTTCAGCGCCAGTGCCACCCCGGAGATCAGCCCTCCGCCGCCCAGTGGCACGACCACGACGCTCAGATCCGGCGCATCCTCGAGCATCTCCAGACCGCAGCTGGCCTGCCCGGCAATGACGTCCCAGTCGTCGTACGGGTGCAGAAACACCAGCTGCTCCTCGGTCGCGACACGCATCGCCTCGTCGGCCGCCTGCTCGAGCGTGGTGCCGACCAGCCGCAGCTCGGCCCCGAGCGCGCGGCAGGATTCGATCTTGGTCAGCGGCGCATTGCCGGGCATCACGACGATGGCCCGCAGCCCGGCCGCTCGCGCGGCCTGCGCGACGCCTTGGGCGTGGTTGCCGGCCGAGGCCGCGATCACGCCGGCCGGGCGGGGTCCCTGTGCGAGCAGGCGGGCGATCCGGTTGGTCGCGCCGCGCAATTTGAACGAACCGGTGCGCTGCAGATTTTCTAGCTTGAGCCAGACCGGCACGCCGACCGCATGCGACAGGTGTTCGCTCGGCACCAGGCTGGTATGCGTCACCGCTGCTTCGATCCGAGCCCTTGCGGCGCGCAGGTCGTCGAGATCGAGCGGAATCGGATGGGCAGCCGACGGCACAGTCGGGAACAGTTCCACGGTCACGACCTCCCTCAAGGTTTCAGGCGGTCAAAGGCAGGGCAGGGCTTCAAGCATACCCGCTCGAAGCGCGGCCGACAGCCTGCGGAAAACCCGGGTCGATCGCCTTCGGCGCTCCTCGCGTGCCTGTTGTGCAAGGACCCGCGCGTCAGTCGGCAGCCAGCGTCTCCAGCGTCTCCTCGATCTCGAGCCAGCGCATCTCGGCCGCTTCGATCGCGGCGGCCAGCTCGGCCTGGCGCTTCAGCATGTCCTGCAGCAGCGCGGCATCGCCGCCGGCATACAGGGCCGGGTCGGCCAGACGCTGATCGAGCTGCGTCTTTTCCTGATGCCAGGTGGCGAGCCTGCGGTCGAGCTGGTCCCGCTCCTTGACCAGCGGCCGGCGACTCGCCAGGCGGGCCTGGCGTTCCGCGGCCGCCTTCTCCCGGTCGGCCTTGCGCGTGGCCTTGTCGGCGGCC
This sequence comes from Denitraticella aggregata, assembly GCF_048158365.1. Classification (NCBI taxonomy): domain Bacteria; kingdom Pseudomonadati; phylum Pseudomonadota; class Betaproteobacteria; order Rhodocyclales; family Zoogloeaceae; genus Denitraticella; species Denitraticella aggregata. Next base: position 16,720 of record NZ_JBLLNL010000012.1, read on the forward strand.
TGGTCCGGACATCGGGCTTGCGCGCTGGTCTCGGCCCGGCGGATCGCGAGCCAGTCGCGATAGTCGTCGAGGTCTCCGTCGAAGTGCTGAACCCGGCCCCCGTCGACCAGCACGAAGCGATCGCAGGTCGCGCGCAGCAGCGCACGGTCGTGGGACACCAGCACCATCGCCCCTTCGAAGTCCTGCAAGGCCAGCGTCAGGGCATGGCGCATCTCGAGGTCGAGGTGGTTGGTCGGCTCGTCGAGCAGCAGCAGGTTGGGTTTGCGCCAGATCAGCAGGGCCAGCGCCAGGCGGGACTTCTCGCCACCGGAAAAGCTGCCGCAGGGGGTGTCCGCGCCGGTCACGGCAGCGGCACCGGTCGCATCCCCCCTGAAATCGAATCCGCCCAGGTAATTGCGCAGATCCTGCTCGCGCGCGGCCGGATCGAGGCGCTGCATGTGCTGCAGCGGCGACTCGTCCGGGCGCAGCGTCTCGAGTTGATGCTGCGCGAAGTAACCCCGGGCGAGCCCCTTGCCTTCGCTGCGATCCCCGGCCGACAGCGCGAGTTCGTCGGCGAGTAGCTTGATCAGCGTCGACTTGCCGGCCCCGTTGCGTCCGAGCAGGCCGATCCGCTCGCCGGGCCTCAGGGTCAGGTCCAGACCGGTCAGAATCGGCTGCGCCCCGTAACCCACCTCGCCGTCCTCGATGCGCAGCAATGGATCCGGCGCCGGCGGACTCTCGCGAAACGCGAAGCTGAACGGGGTATCGACATGGGCCGCGGCGATCCGCTCCATGCGCTCCAGCGCCTTGATGCGGCTCTGCGCCTGGCGGGCCTTGGTCGCCTTCGCGCGGAAACGACGAACATAGTCCTCGATATGCGCGATCTCGCGCTGCTGCTTGTCGTACAGGGCCTGCTGCTGCGCGAGCCGCGCCGCACGCTGGCCCTCGAAATCGGAATAGCCACCCGAGTAGAGCGTGAGCTGCTGGCGCTCGACATGCGCGATGCGATCGACGCTGGCATCGAGAAACTCGCGATCATGCGAGATCAGCAGCAGCGTGCCGCGGTAGTCGCGCAACCACTGCTCTAGCCACAGCACCGCATCCAGGTCCAGGTGGTTGGTCGGCTCGTCCAGCAGCAGCAGATCCGAACGGCACATCAGTGCCTGTGCGAGGTTCAGCCGCATCCGCCAGCCGCCCGAGAAATCGGCCACCGGGCGCTCGATGTCGGTGGGCAGGAAGCCCAGGCCATCGAGCAGCGCGGCGGCGCGCGCGCGTGCCGCATAACCGCCGATCTCGCCCAGGCGCGCATGCAACTCGCCTATGCGCGCGCCGTCATGGGCCGCTTCCGCGTCGCACAGCGCGACTTCGATCGCGCGCAATTCCGCGTCGCCATCGAGCACGTACTCGATCGCGGCGGACTGGATGCCCGGGGTTTCCTGCGCGACATGCGCGATCACCCAGCCGGGCGGCATCTCCAGGTCGCCCTGATCCTGGTGCAACTCGTCACGCAACAACGCGAACAGGCTGGACTTGCCGCTGCCGTTCGCGCCGGTCAGGCCGACCTTCCAGCCGGGGTGGATCTGGAGACTGACCGCGTCGATCAGGATCTTGGCGCCACGGGCCAAGCGGAGGTTGCGAAACTGGATCACGTCAGCGTAGCTCGATATAAAAGCGTTATTCTACGCATCGACGACTCATGAAGCAGTCCGACCCTGTCGGACCCACCGGCCCGTCCAAGATGCTGAGACAATTATCGACCCCGCTCTACCCGCTGCTCTTCGCGCTGTTGCTGACGCCTGTCGCGACCGCATCGGCCGACGCCGAAGCGCCACCCGACATCAACCTCGCGCGCGCCGCTGCACTGCATGAGGAAGCGCGCGCGCTGCGCAGTCTTGCCGAATCCGACTTCGCCACGACCGAGCCCGCTTGCTATCAGCGCTTCCTCGTCAATCGCTGCCTGGATCAGGCCCGGCAGCTCAGACTGGAACGGATACGCGAGGCACGCGCGCTCGAGATCGAGGCGCACAAGATCGAGCTGGCCGACAAGCAGCGCCGCGCCGAGCAGGAGGGCCTGACCGAACAGGTGATCGAGCGCGACCGCGAAATCCCCGCCCAGACCGTCATCCCGCCCATGTCGCCGGATGCCCGCGTCGAAGAGATCCGCAGCCGGCGTGACGCCGAAGCCCGCACAGCCGAAGCGCAGGCAGCCGAGGAGCGGGCACGGCGGGACGCAGAGCGCGAGCGCTCCCGGGAGCGCGAAGCAGCGGCCGCGTCAAGACGGGCGGAACAGGCCGCCCGCGACCGCGAACGCTACGACGAGCGCATCCGCAGACGCGAGGATGCGCGCTGAAGGCCTGCCGCCGCCACCCCGTCTGACGGCCTAACCTGCCTTGCCGCGCGGCACGCGGTTCGCGAGCCAGATTCCGGTGCCGACCAGCACCAGCGCGATCACCACCCCCGGGGTCAGTGCCTCGCCCAGGAAGATCACGCCGGCCAGCACACCCATCACCGGCGTCAGGAACGAGAACGACGACAACCGGGTGGCCGGATAATGGCGAACGAGCCAGAACCAGGCCAGATAGCTGCTCGACGCGATCACGACCACCTGAAACGCGAGGCTCGCCCAGACCAGCGGGGTCGCGGCGAACACGCCCGACTCGCCGACCACCATCGCCAACGGCGGCAGCACCAGCGCGGACACGCCGAGCTGATATAGCAGCGTCTTCTCGGGTGCCACCCGCGCCAGCGGCGTCGCCTTGATCGTCAGTGTCGTCGCGGCCCAGAAGATCGCAGCCAGCAGGATCATCAGGTCGCCGATCCACGCCCCCTCGGACGGTCCGAGCAGGTGCTCGCCGAACAGCATCAGCACGCCGGCAAAAGCCATTGCCATGCCGCCCCATTGCGCACGACGCATGCGTTCCTGCGGCAGCAGCCAGATCGCGCCGAGCGCGACGAAGAACGGCGCGGTGTAAAGAAAGATCACGCCGCGCGACGCATTCGTGTATTCCAGCGCCCGGAAGATCAGCGCGAACTCGGTCGCGAACAGCAGGCCGGCGAGCAGACCCGGCCACAGCGTGGCATCACGCTCCCACAGCCTGACGCCACGCGCATGCGCCCAGACCAGCACCAGCACCGTCGCACCGATCGAGCGCAGGCCTGACTGGAATATCGGTGAGATTCCGAGGTTGGCGACCTTGATCACGACCTGCTGCATGCCCCAGATCGTGCACAGCAGGATCATGGTCAGCACCGCAGTCCGATCGAGTTCGTCGCGCGCGGGCATCATGTCGAGGCGGCGGCCGAGACCGGTTGCTGCGAGGCGGTGTCGGCCGGCTCGAAGGCCAGCAGACGATAGGACTTGTAGCGCTCGAACACCGCCTGCGTGCGATGCTGCTCGAGGTATTTGTAGCGCAGCCTGGCGAGCCTCCTGCGCATCAGCCATCCGACCAGACGCCGGATCATCGGCACGCGTTCGCTGAGGTAGCGGTCGATCGTCGCGCAGGCCGGCGCGATCCGGTTGCGCAGCAACTCGTCCAGCAGCGCGATCGACGGACTCGTGAATCGGGTGATGTCGTCGTCTCGCAGCAGGTGAAAGCCGTAGCGTTCGAGCGACGCATAAAATCGGTCCAGCCTGTGTCCGCCGCCGAAACTCCTGTCGCCCAGCCCTCCATCGCCATGATGCTCGGTCTTGAAGAAATCGCACACCACGACCTTGCCACCCGGCGCCAGCAGCGAAAGAGTCATCGGCAGGCTGTCGTCGAGCGGCACATACTGAAAACTCTCCGAGAACAGGACCAGATCGTAAGGCCTGTCCCGGGCCGATTCGGGCATGTGCTCGAACTCGCACGCAAAGACCACTGACTCGTAGTCCGGGCCGAGACGCGTCAGACGCTGTCGGACCTGCTGCTCGAGCCACGGCGCGGGGATCACGACATCGACATGGAAACCGCGCTGGAGCATCTTTTCCATCAGATGCCCGGTGCCGCAGCCGACATCCAGGATCCGCCCGCCATGCGGGCAGTACTCCTCCACCACCTCGATCAGGCGGGTCGAATAGCGTTCCTGCGCCTCCCTGAGTCGTGCCAGCGTGGGCTGCTCGCCTTCCTCCCACCACCCGTAGTGGAGGTCGGCGATGCCCAGCAACTGCTGGGCGAGAACGAGTCCGAGTTCCCGAGTATGCATGCGTGCTTCAACCTAGGTTCGAGTCACCCGTCCATGAACGGGCCCGGCGTATGTCGCGCTCATCAGGCGTCAATCGATCACGGTCACCGGCCGGATATCGGACGGGATCTGCAGACGCGCGCGCAGCGCGCGCGTGACCTCGATCCGCCCGTCGTCGGCGACCCGCAGCGCGTGGTCGATATCGTAGCGCCGGGTGTATGCGCGCCAATCGTCGCCTGCGATGAAAGGGGACTTGCTGGTCGCGTCCGACCAGGTCCCGGCCTTGTCGCGCGGCGTGATCAGCACCGTCAGCGACTGCGTGCCGGTCGCCGGCTGTCCGGTGCGCGGATCGAGCAGATGGGCGTAGCGCTTGCCGTCCAGTTCGAAGTAGCGCTGATAATCCCCCGATGTGCCGATCGCCTCGCCATCGTACAACGGCAGCGTCGCCAGCGGACGCGGCTCGCGCGGATGCTGGATGCCCAGGCGCCATGGCGTGCCGCCCTTGCTACCGAGCGCCATCACGTTGCCGCCGATGTTCACCAGCGCATTCTCCATGCCCTGCGCGCGCAGGATCGCAACCGCGCGGTCCAGCGCGTAGCCCTTCGCATAGCCACCGAGGTCGATCTGCACCGCCGGATTGCGACTGCTGACCCGATTGCCGTCGATGACCAGATCGTCCATGCGCGGATTCGCGTCGAGCAGTGCGCGCACCGCGTCCGGATCCGGGCGGACCGGCTCGAACTCCTCGGCGTGAAATCCCCACAACGCGATCAGCCCGCCCAGCGCCGGGTCGAACAGATGGTCGCCATCCATCGCGATCCGACGCGCATCGTCGAGCAGCGCCGCCAGTTCGTCCGACACGTCGGCCGGGTCGCCGCGTGCGAGCGCATCGTTCAGCGCGGTCAGTTCCGAGGGCTGCCAGGCATGAAAGGCATGATGCAGGCGGTCGAACTCGTGGAGCACCGCCGCCATCGCGGCGCTGGCCTGCTCATGTGACGTGCCGTAGATGGTGAGATCCACGCGGGTGCCGAAGACATAGGCCTCCTGATGGAACAGCTGCGGCCGCGAGCAGGCGGCGACCGAAACCAGCAGGGCCAGCAACAGCAACGCGCGGAGCGCGCCGCCGAACACCGCGGCACCGGTCATGCGCAGCTCTGCTCGATCTTGTCGATGAACAGCGCAGCCACCGAGAAGCCGGTCTGCGCGCCGATCTCGACGAAGCAGGTCGGGCTGGTGACGTTGATTTCGGTCAGATGTCCGCCGATCACGTCGAGTCCCACCACCATCAGGCCGCGCGCCCACAGCGTCGGTGCGACATGCGCGGCGATCTCGCGTTCGCGCCCGGTCAGCAGCATCGCGACGCCGCGTCCGCCCGCGGCGAGGTTGCCGCGCGTCTCGCCGGCCTTGGGGATGCGCGCGAGCGAATAGGGCACGACTTCACCGCCGATGATCAGCACCCGCTTGTCGCCCTCGGCGATGTCGGCGAGATAGCGCTGCGCCATGATCGTGCGCGCGCCCTCGTGCGTCAGGGTTTCGAGGATCACGTTGCGGTTCGGATCGTCTGCACGGACGCGGAAGATCTGGCTGCCGCCCATGCCGTCCAGCGGTTTCAGCACCACATCGCCGAGCGCGTCGATGAAGCGCTGGACCTCCGCCGGGTCGCGCGCGACAAGCGTGGTCGGCATGAACTGCGGAAACTCGGTGATCGCGAGCTTTTCGGAATGGTCACGGATCGCGCGCGGATCGTTGAACACGCGCGCGCCATCCGCAGCGGCCCGCTCGAGCAGCCAGGTGGCCGTGATGTACTCAAAATCGAAGGGCGGATCCTGGCGCATGATCACGGCGTCGAACGCGGTCAGAGGCTGGTATGCCGGCGTGCCCGGCTCTGACCACGCCGCGTCGTCCGCACCGATGCGCAGCGGCACGGCCCGGGCGCCGACCACGCCGTCGTTCCAGGACAGGGTTTCGCGCTGGATCGCATGGACGAGATGACCGCGTCGCGCCGCCTCGCGCATCATCGCGATGCTGGAGTCCTTGTAGGCCTTGAGGCCGGCGAGCGGGTCGAGAATGAACGCGAGCTCGAGTCGTGTGGTCATCGTCATGCCCCTGTCTTCGTTGAGTACTGCACCACCGGATCTGCCGCGCCGGAGACGGGCGGAAGGAATGCCCGGAACGCCACGGGCAGCGGCGAGTTCTCCAGGCTGCGCTGCGTGAACAGGTGGCGGCCGTCGCACACGAAGCCCAGGTCGGCCCAGTCCACGGCGTTCAGCGCATCGCGCAGTCGCGTCGGATCGACCGCCGGATCATGCGGAAACACGGCCAGCACCGCACCATCGTAATGCGTGCAGGGGTGTACGAAGAACGGTTCGGTCGCCCGGGTCTTGCCATTCACATAGACCCGCGGCCTGTCCGACTGGTAGTAACCCCGGCCCCACTGCCACCAGTTGCTGTCGTCGAAGCGACGGATGCGTCGCGCGATCAGGCGCGCCCGATAAGCGATCAGCGCTTGCGGCGGCGCCTCGCCGGGTTCGCACCAGATCATGCGCCGTGTCCGGCCGGTCTTCACCGTCGACGAGCAGACGAAATCACGATTGCCCTGCACATCGTCCGCATAGATCTCGTCGGCCCCCGATACCGCGCCGACCTTGACGAAGGCGATGTCGGACAGGCGCAGCGGGTAATCCCCGCGCGCGAACATCAGATGTCCGGCGAACTCGACCAGATACCGCGTCTCCCATTGCGGGTCGGCCAGGGATTCGCGCAGATTGCGCGACACCCCGACCTCGGCGTGGCGGACGCTGCGATCCCGGCAGTCCTTCTCGAAGCGCCAGATCAGGCAGTTCGGAACCGCGTCGTCGAACACCCGGGCGTCGCCGAGTTCGATCGCGTCGGTGATCGAACCCTGTTCGTACAGCAGCCGATTGAGCCTGACCGCCGACGTCGCCTTCATGAAGTCACGCGGCGTGATGAAGATCAGTTCGCCCCCTGGGGCGAGGTGGCGCAGACACTTCTCGATGAAGAACAGATACAGATTGGAGCGACCGTCGAACAGGTTTGAACGCAGCCGCTTGCGCGTGTCCGCCGGAATATCCTGAAAGCGCACATAGGGCGGATTGCCGATGATGGTGTCGAAGCGCTCGCGCTCCGGATAGGCGAAGAAATCGATGTTGCGCGCGCCGGGAGGACAGTGGGTCGGATCGATCTCGACGCCGACTGCACCGGGCAGCGCGCGCAGGAATGCCCCGTCGCCACAGGCAGGTTCGAGCACGCGGCCGCCATTGCGCCGGAGTGCCAGCATCGCCTGCACGACCGGCTCCGGCGTGAAGATCTGCCCGAAAGCCGCGACGTCGAACAGCCGAAAGGGAATCTGCGCAGGGTTATGGGTCACCAGATCCATGGCGTTGAGCAAGCGGAGGAAAGCCGGCATTCTAGCGCGTGCCGTCGGACGGCGGATGAAACTGCGCGCTGGCGATGCGCCGGCGTCCGCCCGGGCCGGAAGGAATTGGTGATGACGGACCGGAGTGCGTCATGCAGCCCGGCTCCGGCTGCACCGTCTCAAACCCTTCACGGGTCGATCGATGGATCATTGGCCGCAACCTGGATGATACCGCCCTGCGCCAGGGCATCGATCTCGTCGTCCGCGTATCCGCTTTCATGCAGCACGTTGCGGGTATCCGCGCCGATCGCCGGACCGAGCGACACGACCCCGCCCGGGGTCGCCGACAGCTTGGGCACGATACCCGGCATCTTGAGTTCGGCGCCATCGGCGAGTCGTGCCGACAGGATCATGTCGCGCGCACGATACTGCGCGTCCTCGGCGATGTCCGCGATACTGTAGATCTTGCCGTGCGGCACATCCGCGGCCCGGAGCACCGACATCACGTCGGTCGCGTCGCGCGCGGCGCACCATTCGCCGATCACACCGTCGATCACATCGGCCGCAGGCGCACGCCCGGCGTTGGTCGCGTAGCGTGGATCCTCGCCCACGTCGCGCCGCCCGATCGCGTCCATCAGACGCCTGAAGATGCCGTCGCCGTTGGCCGCGATGATCATGTTCACGCCGTCGCGCGACACATAGGTGTTGGACGGAACGATGCCAGTCAGGTTGCTGCCGGTGCGTTCGCGCACCTCGCCGAACATCGCGTATTCGGGCAATGCACATTCCATCATGTTGAACACCGATTCGTACAGCGCGACATCGACCACCTGCCCCTTGCCGCCGTTCGCCTCGCGGTGACGCAAGGCCATCATCGCACCGATCACCGCATGCAGGCCGGCGACCGAGTCGCCTATCGACAGGTTGAGCCGTACCGGCGGCCGGTCCGGATACCCGGTCACATAGCGCAGCCCGCCCATGGACTCGCCGATCGCGCCGAACCCCGGCTGGTCACGCATCGGTCCGGTCTGCCCGAAACCGGACACGCGCACCATGATCAGGCCGGGGTTGTGTTCGGACAGAGCCTCGTAACCCAGGCCCCACTTCTCCATCGTGCCGGGCCTGAAGTTCTCGACCACGATATCGGCCTCGTCCGCGAGACGACGCACGATCTGCTGCCCTTCGGGCTGCCGCAGGTCGATCGCGACCGAACGCTTGTTGCGCGCCTGCACATACCACCACAGCGACGTGCCGTGATGCAGCTTGCGCCAGGCGCGCAGCGGATCGCCACTGCCCGGTGGCTCGATCTTGATGACTTCGGCACCAAACTCGCCCAACAGCCGCGCGGCAAAGGGCCCCGCGATCAGTTGACCGAGTTCGAGCACCCGGATCCCGTGCAGAGGCGGCTTCATCTGGTGTCTCCTTGAATTGAATCGGCTCGGACGCTCAATTCGCGGCGCCGGTCTCCATGATCAGTTCGACCCGCCGGTTGGTCGCACGGCCTTCGGCGCTGTCGTTCGGCGATAGCGGCCGGGTGTCGGCATAGCCGGTCGCGCGCAGGCGATACGAGGCCACACCATTGCCCTCCAGGTAGCGGACCACGCTGGTCGCGCGCCCGGTGGACAACTCCCAGTTGGACGGGAAGCGCTCGGTCTGGATCGGCACGTCGTCGGTATGGCCCTCGACCGCAATCCGGTGGTCGGTCGCGTTCAACACCCCGCTCAGGCGGTCCAGCACGGCGAGGCCCTGCGGGCTCAGTTGCGCCTGGCCGGACGGAAACAGGATTTCGTTGCTGATGCGGAAGCTGATCGTGCCTTCGGTGACCAGCACTTCGATGTCGTCGCCGAGCATGTCCAGAGGCAGACCCGCGAGCGGATCTTCCTTGACGACGCGCTCCGCGACCACTTCCTCGGGCTCGGGCGCAGGCGCCGGCAATGCGTCCAGGATGCCGGGCATGCCCTGCAACACGCTGTGGGTCGCCGGATGCGGCTCGGGCAGCGGGTCGGGCAGCCACACGCCGATGTCCCGGTCGGAAAACGCGAGCAACACGATCAACATGACCAGCAGCAGCGTCATCACGTCCAGATAGACCAGCAGCCAGCTTTCCTGCTCCTGATCGGCGGGCGGCTCGACATGCCAGGTAGCGTAGCGCCCGACGCGGCTCACGCGCGCCCTCTCCAGGGGCTCAGCCACGGCGCCCCGCTGCACCCGGCGCCGCAGCGGCACGTCCACCCGGCTTCTTCCGGGCCTTGCCGGCGTCGTCGATCTCGTCTTCGTAATGCGCCATGAAGGACTTGAGCGTCTCGCGCATCAGCGCCGGACTCTGTTTCTGGCACATCATCGAGATTCCCTGCAGCACCATGTTCATCAGCACCACACGCTGCTCGGTGCGTCGTTCGAGCTTGACCGCGACCGGCTTGAGCAGCAGATTCGCGAGCAGGATGCCGTAGAAGGTCGTCATCAGAGCGACCGCCATGTGGCGACCGATGACCTCGAGGTCGCCTCCCTCCAGGATGTACATCAGGTTGATCAGCCCGACCAGTGTGCCGATCATGCCGAACGCCGGTGCGAAGCTCGCCATCACGCGAAACAGCTGCGCCTCCGCATGTTCGCGCGCGCGCAGCCTCGAGATGCGCCACTGCAGCAGGTCGAGGATGTCTTCCTCGGGGGTCAGATCGATGACCAGTTGCACACCGGTACGCAGGAAAGGATTGGTCACCCGTTTCAGCGCCTGCTCGACCGCGCGCACGTCGCCCTGCATCCACAGACGGGAGATCTGAATCAGCTCTTCCATGTCGCGCTGGGTATACAGGCGCTCGTTGCGCAACACCGTCTTGATCAGCCCGAAGATCCGCAGGACCTCGCTCAGCGGATAGCTGATGAAGGTCGCCGCGAGGGTGCCACCGACCACGATCGCAAGGCCGGGCAGATTGACGAAGGCCGACGGCTCCTCGGCGGCGAACACGAGCACGATCGCCAGCATGGCGATGCCGGCGGCCATGCCGATCAGGGTGGAGGGATTCATCTCACGGGATCCGCAAAAATTTGAATCTGTGCTGCTTTGCCAACACAATGGTAACCCAGCACAACCCCCATGCACCGAGCCATGAAGCGATTTCAAGCGCAGCAGCATTCTCCGGCGAGCGATCCCGAACTGGCACTGCCGGCCTGGGCGGACCGGTATCGCAGGATTCGCACCGACTCCGAGAATCTGTGCGTGCCGCTGTGCGTGGAAGACTACGTGATCCAGACGGCCGAAGAGGCCAGCCCGGCGAAGTGGCATCTCGCCCATGTCAGCTGGTTCTTCGAAACCTTCATCCTGAGCGAGTATCTGCCCGGCTACGCGCCCTACGACAAGCGCTTCCGGGCGCTGTTCAATTCCTACTATGAACAGGTCGGCGAGTTCCACCCGCGGCAGGCACGCGGCTTCCTGTCGCGCCCGACCGTGCAGGAAGTCTACCGATACCGCGCACATGTGGACGAACACATGCTCGCGCTTCTGTCAGACCGGCGCGATCGACCCTGGCACGAGATCGTCGAACGGCTCGAAATCGGTATGAATCACGAACAGCAGCACCAGGAACTGCTGCTGACCGACATCAAGCGCAATTTCAGCGTCAACCCGCTGCGGCCGACCTATCGGGTGGATCTGCCCGTCCCGCCCGCCGGCGCCCGCCCGACGCTCGAATGGCTGGATTGTCCGGGCGGGTTGATCGACAGCGGCCACGACGGATCGGGCTTCTCCTTCGACAACGAGCGGCCGGCGCACAAGATTTTCCAGCAGCCGTATCGATTCGCGTCGCGCCTGGTCACCAATGGCGAGTACCTGGCTTTCATCGAGGCGGGGGGCTACCGCAATCCGGCCTTGTGGCTGTCCGACGGCTGGGCGATGGTCAAGCGGGCCGGATGGCGCAGTCCGCTTTACTGGGAGCGCATCGGCGGCGAATGGTGGCAGTTCACGCTGGCCGGCCTGCGCCGGCTCAACCCGGACGAACCGGTGTGCCATGTCAGCCATTTCGAAGCGGACGCCTATGCGACCTGGGCCGGTCGGAGGCTGCCAACCGAGGCCGAGTGGGAAGCGGTCGCACGCGGAGTGGTCTATGGAGCGAGCGACGAGGACATCCCGGAAGGCGGCACAGAGCAAGTGAAGCGCACCGCACCGCCGGGCAATCTGCGCGACGCCGGCTATCTGCAGCCGGTGGTCGCCCAGCCGGGCGCCGGCCCCCTGCAACTCTTCGGCGACGTGTGGGAGCACACCGCGTCCGCCTATTTGCCCTACCCAGGATTTCGCCGGGCGGAGGGCGCGATCGGCGAGTACAATGGCAAGTTCATGTCGGGCCAGATGGTGCTGCGCGGCGGTTCCTGCGTGACGCCTGCCGATCACATACGGGCGACCTACCGGAACTTCTTTTATCCGCACGAGCGCTGGCAGTTCCAGGGCATCCGCCTGGCCGAGGACACGGAATGAACGCACACACCGATACCCGTCCGCCCAATTGTCAGCTCCACGACCTGAGCCCATCGGTCGAGGATTTCAGGACCGCAGTGGTCGCCGGACTGAGCCGCCGGCCGCGCAGCCTGTCGCCGAAGTTCTTCTATGACGAACAGGGATCGACACTGTTCGACGCGATCACCCGGCTGCCCGAGTACTATCCGACCCGAACCGAGATCGGCCTGCTGCGCCAGCACGGCGGCGAGATCGCGGCGTGGCTGGGCCATGGCACGCTGCTGATCGAGTTCGGCAGCGGCAGCGAGGTGAAGATCTCGACCCTGCTGGACGCGCTCCGTCCGGCCGTGTATATGCCGATCGACATCTCGCGCGAACACCTGTGGCATTCCGCCGTGTCGATTGCGCGCGGCCACCCTGCGCTGGAGGTCCATGCGCTGTGCGCCGACTACACCCGACCGTTCAGCCTGCCGGAGCGCCTGCCCGGCCTGCCGCGCGCCGGTTTCTACCCGGGTTCGAGCATCGGCAACTTCGACCCCGGAAGCGCGGTGCAACTACTGGGCGGCATCGCGGAGTTGCTGGGGCCCGGAGGCCGAATGCTGGTCGGCGTCGACCTGAAGAAGGATGCGGCCCGCCTCCACGCCGCGTACAACGATGCGCAGGGCGTCACCGCGCGCTTCAACCTGAACCTGCTGCGACGCATGCGTGACGAGCTCGGCGCGCAGCTCGAACCCGACGGCTTCAGTCATCATGCGTTCTACAATGCAGCGCAGGGACGCATCGAGATGCATCTGGTCGCGACCCGAAGCCAGACCATCGTGATCGGAGACCATCGCTTCGCCTTCGAAGCCGATGAGGGTATCCACACCGAGAACTCTTACAAATACTCGATCGCCGAGTTCCAGGCACTCGCGGCCGAGGCCGGTTTCGAAAGCGTCCGGACATGGCAGGACGAGCAGGCCTTGTTCAGCCTCCACGGACTGGAGGTGGCCGGGCCATCCGCCGGTCGAGCTCCGGGAGGCAGTCCTCCCAGCGCACCGGCGCCCCGCTCGCGAGCCTGAGTACGATAGACGCCTCGTCGTCGGTCGGAGGCTCCAATTGCGCACGCTGCACCTCGAGCACGTCCGGGCCGGCCTCGGACACATCCGTGCCCGACTGCGCCCGCGCCGTCACCCGCTCGCGCAGCAAGCCGATCGGCGCATCGAAGGACAGGATCACGAACGGCACCCCCCGCTCGGCCGCCAGCTTGCGGAACGGCGCCCGACGACGCGCCGCGAGAAACGTCGCATCCACCAGCGCCGAACGCTGCGCCCCGATCACGATGCCGGCCAGTTCGGCCAGGCGCGCATAGGTCGCGTCCCCCGCCGAAGCGGTGTAGATCCCACCGTCCGGCGGGGACGACGACCGCGCGTCGGCGGTCAGTCCGAACAGGCGTTTGCGCTCGACATCCGAGCGCAAACGAATCAGGCCGCGCGCCTCGATCAGTCCGAGCGACTGGCTGCTCTTTCCCGACCCGGACAGACCGCAGGCGATGAACAGCGCGGTCGGCTCGCGACGGCTGCAGGACTCCGCCAGATGCAGGTAGCGGGCGATCTCGGCGTGACAGGCCGTCCGCGCATCGCGGTCGAGTTGCCCGAGGCGGATCGCGGCGACCTTGGCGCGCACCATCGCGCGGTAGGCGACGTAGAAGGACAGCACCTGGAGACCGGCGTAGTCGCCGGTGTGCTCAAGATACGCGTTCAGAAAGCGATTCGCCAGACCGTTCTCGCCGCGCGCCTGCAGATCCATGACCAGAAAGCCGGCATCCGCGATCACGTCGATCCAGCGCAGCTGCGGGTTGAACTCGATGCCATCGAACAGGCACGGCCCGGACTCGAGCATCACGATGTTGCCCAGATGCAGGTCGCCATGACATTCGCGCACGCGACCGTCCGCCAGACGTCGCTCGAACACGTCCGCGAGGCGGACGAACTCGGCCTCGCTCCATGCCTCGATGCGCGACAGCCGCTCGAGCAGGTCGGGTTCGTCGATCCGCTCGCGAAGCTGCTCGAAGTTCTGCCGCACCGGGAACCGTACGGCCCCGGCATCACCGAAACCTGCGCCCGGGCGCGCCACTGCGGCCGATGCATGGAATGCGGCAACATGCGAGGCGATGCCATCGACGTCCTCGGCCGTCAAAAGACCGTGCTCGAGCCGACTGCTCAGCAGGGCGGTCTGATCGAAGCGCCGCATCCTGACCGCATACTCGAGCACCGGTCCGGCTCCGCCGACGCGAGGCGTCACACCTGGCGCCGCGATCGGCACGACGTCGACATACACATCCGGCGCGGTGCGGCGATTCAGGCGCACCTCGTCCTCGCAGGCGACACGCCGGCGCTCGAGCGTGCTGTAGTCGAGGAAACCGAGGTCGAGCGGTTTCTTCAGCTTGTACGCAAAATCGCCGGCCAGCAGGATCCACGACACGTGGGTCTCGATGCACTCGATCGACTCCACGCGGTGCGGATAAGTGACCGGGTCGAGCAGATCCCGGATCAGCGCATTCTCTGTGTGATTCAAGTTCGGGCCCCGTTTTCGCTCGGGCACGGCCGAAGCAGCCATCCCGCAGCGATCGATCGAAGGTCGGCCAGGCAGGTTCCGCCTTTTGCGACGACTCGCAACAGATGGTAGTTTAGCGCCGACGGCATGACCCGCACGCATCGAACACCCTTTTCCGGAGCCCCGCATGAACACACCCCGCAGCGACACGCCCGATCGAAATGCCGCGCCCCGGCGAGAACCGGCCGCCACCCAGGCGCGCGTGATCGCCGCCGTGGTCGGGAGCCTGTTCCTGGTGCTCATTCTCGGTTTCGTCGCGATGGTCTTCTTCGTGCAGGACGAGGTACGCCTGAATCCGGTCGGGCCGATCGCGCCGGCACCGGGCGCCGAGCGCGGCGGGCTGGTATTTCGCGGAACCGCTAACATCTGGGATGTACGCGGCCGCATGACAGTGGACGCGCAACGCAACGTCCGATTCGATTTCGACCTGGTAGGCCCGACCGGCCAGCCAGCGCCGGCGTCGCTGGAACTGAGGCTCAGCCTGGACATGCCCGAACATGACATGGCCGCACGCGCACTTGCGCTGACCCGCACCGGAGTCGGCAGCTATGTCGCGACCGCCAGTGCGCTGCAACCGGGCCGCTGGCGCCTCAGGATGGACTTTCCCGAGATAGACGGCGTCTTCCTGTTCGACATCGACGACTGACCGCTTCGGCCGCACCGCGCCGGAAGGGACGGCTCACGAAGCGGCAGGAACAGGCGCCGATTTGGACGACGAGGGCGTTTCAGTTCCGGCCGATCGCGCGACGCAGCAGCAGCGCGACTTCCGGCACCCGTGCCCGCTCATCGAGCACGACGCCGACCGCGCCCCCATCGTGCGGCATGCACAGCACGGTCAGCGTCTTTCCCTGCACGTTGGCCTGATGGAAATCGCCACCGTCGCGCGCGCCGGGCAGCAGCTTGGCCACCCGCATGAAGGTGCCGAGCACGGTCGTCAGGGATTCGACCTCACGGCCCTCCCAAAGGACGATCTCGCCGGTTGCGGAGCAGCGCGCCAGACCAAGCACGCTGGGGGCCTGCAGGATTTGCTTGAAGTCGATACTGGGATCCTTCACGGTCGTCTCCGTCTATGTTTGCTGTGCTCGAGCTAGGCACTATGCGTGCCAGTTTTGTCGCGCGCGGCCGAATCGACTGCGTGGGGGGCACCCGAGGGGGCATCAGTCGGCATCCATGCGCTGTCTGGGACCGGACAGGCGTCGTGTCGACCGCTCGAGCCGTCGCGCTGGCGCGCTGCGCACGGTCGATGCGCGCACGACACGCACTGCGACGGTGCGCGACACTCGGCCACATCCCGATCAGGTGCAAGGGCTGAACCGAATGGTTCCGCAATGGACAAACGAATGACTGCAATGGGGGCGGAAGCGACACTCGCCCGCCGGCCCGATCGGGGTGGCGCCCCCACACGCCCGGCAGACCCGACTTCACGCAACCGGATTCGACATGAAATGGTTCCTGCGCGGCCTGATCGCCGTCCTGGTCATCTTCTTTCTCCCGCTGGGCTATGCGGTTACCGCGCATTACGCCGAGGGCGAACGCGCGTCCGACTGGCGCACCGCGCGGCGCGACAGCGCCGGCATCGCACCGGATCCGGCCGTGACCCGGGAGGCGGTGATCCAGGTCTATGCGGCCCGGGCGTTCCGCTGGCGGGGGGCCTTCGGCGTGCATACCTGGATCGCGGTCAAGCCGCAGGACGCGGACGGGTTCGTCCGTATGGAGGTGGTCGGTTTCGGCGTCGCACGGGGCGGACGCGCGGTCCGCGTGCAGGCGGGCGTACCGGACGGTTACTGGTACGGTGCGCCCCCGATGCTGCTACGGGAGCTTCGCGGCGGCGACGACGTCGATGCCCTGATCGAACGCCTGTTCGCGGCCGCGGCCGACTACCCGTACGACGATCGGTATCGGGTCTGGCCCGGCCCGAACAGCAACACCTTCGTCGCGCACCTCGGCCGCGCGGCGCCGGAACTCAGCCTGGACCTGCCGTCGACCGCGATCGGCAAGGACTACCTGCCCGGTGGCGCGATGCTGGCACGCGCACCGAGCGGCGGTGGCATACAGGTCTCGCTCAATGGCCTGTTCGGTGTCACGGTCGCGCCCGAGGAGGGGCTCGAGTTCAATCTGCTCGGCCTGAGTGCCGGCCTCGACCTGAACCCGCCGGCGATCAAGCTGCCCGGTATCGGGCGCCTCGGCTGGCCGGAGGAACCCGGGATGCCCCGCGCGACCGTCGCGGCCCACGACTGATCGTGCGCCGGCCAACGGAAGGCGGTGCCGCAGCCTAGGAGGCTGTAACAGCCTCCCAACCCCGACCGCGGTTACGATTACATTAAGTTATCACCTCCATCCTTTAAATTCATTTCTTTAATTGTGCGGCGCACCGTAACATGGTTCCTGTCTGAACGACACGTTCAACACCTTTCCCAACTCAAGCACAGGAAAAACAGCCATGAGCACAATCATCAACACCGAAGTCAAGCCCTTCAGCGCCACCGCCTTCTACGATGGCAAGTTCATTCCGGTGACCGAGGAGAACCTCAAGGGTGCCTGGTCGGTGGTGTTCTTCTACCCGGCCGACTTCACCTTCGTCTGCCCCACCGAGCTGGGTGACCTGGCCGACAACTACGCCGAGTTCCACAAGCTGGGTGTCGAGATCTACGCGGTGTCCACCGACACACATTTCACGCACAAGGCCTGGCACGACAGTTCCGAGACCATCGGCAAGATCCAGTACCCGATGATCGGCGACCCGACCGGCACAATCACCCGCAACTTCGGCGTGATGATCGAGGAAGCAGGGCTGGCCGAGCGCGGCACCTTCGTGATCGATCCGGACGGCAAGATCCAGATCGTCGAGATCAACGCCGGCGGCATCGGCCGCGACGCGTCCGAGCTGCTGCGCAAGGTCAAGGCGGCCCAGTACGTCGCGTCCCACCCGGGCGAAGTCTGCCCGGCCAAGTGGCAGGAAGGCGACGCCACGCTGGCGCCGTCCCTCGACCTCGTCGGCAAGATCTGATCGAGCCCGCGTGACCGCCCGGCACACCACGTGCCGGGCCTGTCGAGCAGAGCGCGCGAACCGCCCCAGGCGGTTCATCCAGGAGCGTCGCCCGGGCCATAGGCTCGACCGGCGCTGCTGAATGAATCGATGACCGTATCGATCCACACGAACCCTGCCGAATATCCGATCGCTCAAAGGAGTCAGCCATGCTTGACGCAAACATGAAGTCACAACTCAAGAGTCTGCTCGAAAGAATCAATCAACCGGTCGAACTGGTCGCCTTCATCGACGACCAGCAAAAGTCGGCCGAGATGCTCGTGCTGCTGAAGGACATCGACGGCCTTTCCGACAAGGTCAGCCTGATCGAAGGCCGCAGCACCGCAGGCGAACGCGTGCCGTCGTTCTCGGTCAGCCGGGTCGGCACCGACATGGGCATCCGCTTCGCCGGCCTGCCGATGGGCCACGAGTTCACGTCGCTGGTACTCGCGCTGCTGCAGGCCGGCGGCTATCCGCCCAAGGTAAGCGCGGCCGACATCGAAGCGATCGAGGCACTCGATGCGGATCTGGCGTTCGAGACCTACATCTCGCTGTCGTGCCACAACTGCCCGGACGTGGTGCAGGCACTGAACCTGATGTCGGTGCTGAACCCGCGCATCCGCCATACGATGATCGACGGCGCACTGTTCCAGGCGGAAGTGTCCGGGAAGAACATCATGGCGGTGCCCACCGTGTTGCTCAATGGCGAAGCCTTCGGCCAGGGGCGCATGACGCTCGAGGAAATCCTGGCCAAGGTCGATACCGGTGCGGCCGCGCGCGACGCGGACAGGCTCGCGGACAAGGACCCGTTCGACGTGCTGATCGTCGGCGGCGGCCCGGCCGGCGCAGCCGCCGCGATCTACGCGGCGCGCAAGGGCATCGCCACCGGCATCGTCGCCGAGCGCTTCGGCGGTCAGGTCATGGACACGATGGCGATCGAGAACTTTATCTCGGTGAAGGAGACCGAGGGGCCGAAGCTGGTCGCCGCGCTCGAGGAGCATGTCAGGTCCTACGAGGTCGACGTCATGAACCTGCAGCGTGCCGAGGCGGTGAAACCGGCCGTCAGGCCCGGCGGATACGCGGAAGTCACGCTTGCGAATGGCGCAGTGCTGAAGAGCCGCACCGTGATCCTCGCCACCGGCGCACGCTGGCGCGAACTGAAGGTGCCGGGTGAGCTGGAATACCGGGGCCGCGGCGTGGCCTACTGCCCGCATTGCGACGGCCCACTGTTCAAGGGCAAGCATGTCGCCGTGGTCGGCGGTGGGAACTCCGGCGTCGAGGCGGCGATCGATCTGGCCGGCATCGTCGGCAAGGTCACGCTGCTCGAATTCGACGCCAAGCTTCGCGCCGATGCGGTGCTGCAGGCCAGACTGCGCAGCCTGCCGAACGTGACCATCGTCACGCAGGCCCAGACCACCGAAGTGACCGGCGACGGGCAGCGTGTGAACGGCCTGCGCTACACCGACCGCGCCACCGGCGCCACACGCGAAATAGCGCTCGAAGGGGTGTTCGTGCAAATCGGCCTGCTGCCCAACACCGACTTTCTGCAGGGCACGCTCGAACTGTCCCGCTTCGGCGAAGTCGTCGTCGATGCCCGGGGCCAGACCTCGGCGCCGGGCATCTTCGCCGCCGGTGACTGCACCACCGTGCCTTACAAGCAGATCATCATCGCGATGGGGGAAGGCAGCAAGGCCGCACTGTCGGCCTTCGACCACCTGATCCGCAGCGCACCGGAAACCGCGGCCAGCGAAGCGGTAGCGGCCTGAGCGCAGCAGTGCGCGGGGGCCGATCCGGGATCGGCCGGCGTCGATATGCCCCGCATCCGGCTGGTCCGGGTGCGGGGCACGCGCGTGATCACGACGGATGACCGCGCCAGTGGCCGTGCCGGCGCGACGCCAGCACGCCGGACAACAGTCGCAACAGCGCGGCGATCAGCAGCAGTCCGGTCGCGAGGCTCGCCCAGATGCTCAGCACCAGCAGCAACCACATGCCTTCCGGCACGCTGGCTGGCATGCTCGCCGCCAGCTGGAAGGCGAGCGGCAGGCAGATCAGCGAAAGGCTATATACGATTGCGGAGAAGGCCGGAACCGGCGAGGCGGCGGACCGCGCAACGGCGTGAAGTCGGGTCATGATGTGTGCGCTCCTGTCGGGTATCGAGGGTCGCAGTGTGCAGCCCCCTGTGGCTCACCGGATGAGCCCGGGTTTGCGTAAAATCGATCGCGACACCCGCAGCGGACTTCCGACATGAGCCAGACCGAACGCCTGTATCGCATCGTGCGCGTGCTGGAGGACGCCCACCATCCGGTTCCGCTCGATCATTTTCTGAGCACGCTGGAGATCTCGCGCGCCACCTTCAAACGCGATCTCGACTATCTGCGCGACCGGCTCGGTGCACCGATCGCGTGGCGGCGCGGCGATGGCGACGAACCGGCGGGCTACGTGCTGGAGGGGTGCGCGGGCCCGGATGCGGGCACCCGATACGGCATCCGCGGCATGTGGTTCAACCCGTCCGAGATCCACGCACTGCTGATGATGCAGCGACTGGCGGCCGGCATGGAGCCGGGTCTGGTGTCCGGCCGGATCGATGGGCTGATGACCCGGATCTCGCTGATGCTCGGCTCGGCCGCAGACGATCCGCGCGACGTCGCCAGGCGTTTTCGAATCCTGCATTCGGCCAGCCGCCGCAGCGCGCCTGCGCATTTCGACACCATCGCGCAGGCCACGATGAAGCGTCGGCGGCTCGACCTGCAATACTTCACCCGCGGCCGCAACGACACCTCGCAACGTGCCGTATCGCCGCAGCAACTGCTGCACTACCGTGAGAACTGGTACCTCCTGGGCTGGTGCCACAGGGCTGGCGGATTGCGCACCTTTGCGCTGGATGCGGTGCTGGAGGCGACGGCAACGAACAGACCGGCTCGCGACATCGACGACGATGTGCTGCAGGAGGCGGTCGGCCCGGTGTTCGGCATCTTCACCGGCGAGGTCACCGCGCACGCCGAACTGCACTTTTCAGCCAGCGTCGCCGCCTGGGTCGGCAAGGAGGTCTGGCACCCGGATCAGCGACTGAGGCTGGAGGACGATGGCACGATCAGGCTGTTCGTCCCGTACGCCGATCCGCGTGAACTGCTGATGGAGATTCTGCGCTACGGACCGGACGTCGAGGTCATCGCGCCGATCGAACTGCGCGAACAGCTCGCAGCGCGGCTGCGTGCCGCGATCTCACACTACGATGTGCCGACCGGATGAACCGCATCGCATTGCATGTTCCATACCGGCCCGTACTGGGGCATGATCTAGCCCTTGCATCGCACCGACCACCGTCGCCAACGCACACCGGCTTGCGATCGGCCCGTCCGCTCAGGTCACGCGCCGAGTCGTCACCGAGCAATGCATGAGTGACACCCGGGCCATTCGCGACGCGCGCAGCCAACGTACGAAATCAAGGGGAGTATCACAGCATGACCGAGCAGACCAAATACCTGTTGCCCGAGAACCGCATTCCGAAAGTCTGGTACAACATTCAGGCAGACCTGCCCAAGCCGCTGCCGCCGGTCCTGCATCCGGGCACGCTGAAACCGATCGGCCCGGACGACCTGGCACCGCTGTTCCCGATGGAGCTGATCCTGCAGGAGGTCACCACCGAGCGCGAGGTCGACATCCCCGAACCGGTGCGCGACATCTACAAGCTGTGGCGCCCAGCGCCGCTGTTCCGCGCTCATCGCCTCGAGAAGGTGCTCGGCACGCCGGCCAAGATCTTCTACAAGTACGAAGGCGTGAGCCCTGCCGGCAGCCACAAGCCCAACACCGCGATCCCGCAGGCCTTCTACAACCAGCAGGTCGGCGTGAAGCGGCTGACCACCGAAACCGGCGCCGGCCAGTGGGGCACCTCGCTGTCCTTCGCCGGCAGTGTGTTCGGGCTGGACGTCACGGTGTTCCAGGTGCGCGTGTCCTATGACCAGAAGCCCTATCGCCGTGCAGTCATGGAAACCTATGGCGCACGCTGCGTCGCGTCGCCGTCGAACGAGACCGAGTACGGCCGTTCGGTGCTCGCGCAACGCCCGGATCACCCCGGCAGCCTGGGCATCGCGATCTCCGAGGCGGTCGAGATCGCGGCGCAGAACGAGGACACCAAGTACGCGCTGGGCTCGGTGCTGAACCATGTGCTGCTGCATCAGACCATCATCGGCATCGAATCGATGGAGCAGCTCGAGATGGCCGATGTCTATCCTGACGTCGTGGTCGGCTGCACCGGTGGCGGTTCCAACTTTGCCGGCATCGCGTTCCCGTTCATCGGCGCCGGCCTGCGCGGCGGGGCCAAACCGCGCATCGTCGCGGTCGAGCCATCGGCCTGCCCGTCGCTGACCCGCGGCAAGTACGCCTACGATTTTGGCGACACTGCCCACATGACGCCGCTGACCAAGATGCACACGCTGGGCTCGACCTTCACGCCGCCCGGATTTCACGCCGGCGGCCTGCGCTACCACGGCATGGCGCCGCTGGTGTCGCATCTGAAGGAACTCGGCCTGATGGAGGCGGTGGCCTACAATCAGACCGAATGCTTCGCGGCCGGCGTATTGTTCGCGCGCCACGAAGGCATCGTGCCCGCGCCCGAGGCCAACCATGCGGTCAAGGGCGCGATCGAGGAAGCGCTGCGCTGCAAGCGCGAGGGCAAGGCCGAGGTGATCCT
Source organism: Denitraticella aggregata (assembly GCF_048158365.1). Classification (NCBI taxonomy): domain Bacteria; kingdom Pseudomonadati; phylum Pseudomonadota; class Betaproteobacteria; order Rhodocyclales; family Zoogloeaceae; genus Denitraticella; species Denitraticella aggregata. The sequence goes on from NZ_JBLLNL010000012.1 coordinate 38,993, forward strand.
GTTCAATCTGTGCGGCCACGGTCACTTCGACATGGCGGCCTACACGAACTACTTCTCCGGCAACCTCAGGGACGAGCAGTACGACGAGGCCGAACTCGCGATGGCGCTGTCGGGCCTGCCGGGCGTGTCCGAACCGGCCTGAAGCGACCCGGAGAACATCATGACCGATGCCGTGGACCTGTCCCGCCCTGCCGACAAGGCGGGGCTGATCTACCCCTTCGACTCGCCGCCCGCGGCCGGCCAGCTTCAGACGGTCGCGCCCGGCGTGCTGTGGATGCGCATGCCGCTGCCGTTCGCGCTCGACCATATCAACCTGTGGGCGATCGAGGACGGCGAAGGCTGGGCGGTCGTCGATACCGGCATCCGCAACGAGACCACGACCGCTCACTGGCGCGAACTTTTCGCCAACGCACCGGATCAGCGCTCGATCAGCCGCGTGTTCGTAACCCACATGCATCCCGACCACATCGGCATGGCCGGCTGGCTGACCCGCAAGTTCGACTGCCGCCTGTGGATGACGCGCCTCGAATACCTGAGCTGCCGGGTGCTGACGTCGGACACCGGCCGCGAGGCACCGGACGACGCGGTCGCATTCTTTCGCCGCGCCGGATGGGGCGATGCGGCGATCGAGACCTACCGCGCCCGCTTCGGCAACTTCGGCAAACACATCTACTGCCTCCCCGACAGCTATCGCCGTCTGCGCGACGGCGAGGAGATCGTGATCGGCACGCATGTGTGGCGCATCATCGTCGGCCATGGACATTCTCCGGAACACGCCTGCCTGTACTGTGCGGACCTGAAGGTGCTGATCTCGGGCGACCAGGTCCTGCCCCGGATCTCGTCCAACGTGTCGGTCTATCCGACCGAGCCGGACGCGAATCCGATGGCCGACTGGTTCGAGTCGCTCGCCAAGATCGAGCGCGAGGTACCGGACGACGTGCTGGTACTGCCGTCGCACAACGAATGCTTTCGCGGCCTGCATGCCCGGCTGCGCATGCTGCGCGCGAGCCAGGAACGCACTTTCGAGCGGCTGCGCGCCAGGCTGGACCAGCCGCGACGCGCGGTCGACGTGTTCGACGCGCTGTTCACGCGCAAGATCACCGAGGCCGGCGATCACATGCTGCTCGGTATGGCCACCGGTGAAAGCCTGGCCTGCCTGAACTACCTTATCGAAGCCGGTGAAGTCGGCGTCGAGACGGATGCCGACGGCGTCAACTGGTATCACCTGCGGCAAGACGGGTAATGCACACCGGCGTCCCGCCCTGCGCGTGATCCGCGCTGCGAGCTGCACGCGCGTTCCATTCGTGCGCCCGCGCACCGCCCCGTATCGACTGACGGACGAATGACCCGACGCGTGGCCGGGTTTATATCCGATCAATTTAGTCGACTATTGACCGCGGCTTCGGCTAGAGTTCACCCATGCCCTTCCCGTGCGTTCGATCAGGAGACACCCATGCCGAACCGCCTGGCCGCCGAGACCTCGCCCTATCTGCTTCAGCATGCCGACAACCCGGTCGAATGGTGGCCGTGGTGCGAGGACGCGCTGTCGCTCGCGCGGCAGCTCGATAAGCCCATCCTGCTGTCGATCGGCTATTCCGCCTGCCACTGGTGCCATGTGATGGCGCATGAATCCTTCGAGGATCCGGACGTGGCGGCGTTGATGAATCGACTCTTCGTCAATATCAAGGTCGATCGCGAGGAGCGCCCGGATCTGGACCAGATCTACCAGACGGCGCACCAGATGCTCGCGCAGCGCAGCGGCGGCTGGCCGCTGACGATGTTCCTGACCCCTGACGGCACGCCGTTCTTCGGCGGCACCTATTTCCCGAAACAGGCGCGCTACGGCCTGCCTGGTTTTGCCAGCCTGCTCGAGCAGATCGCCGCCGCCTACGCGGGCAAACGCCGCGAGATCGAGGAGCACAACGCCGCCGTGCGGGCCGCACTGGCGCGCGCCGCCAGTATTGGCGGGGGCACGCACCATTCGGACTTCGGTCCCCAGCCGATCGCCAAGCTGCGCGACCTGCTGTCGGCGAACTTCGACGTCCGCTTCGGCGGTTTCGGCGGCGCGCCTAAGTTTCCGCACCCGACCGATCTGGAATTCCTGCTGCACCGCCATCGCAGCACAGGTGACGGCCACGCCCGCGACATGGCGCTCGACACGCTGACCCGCATGGCCGAGGGCGGGCTGTTCGACCAGCTCGGCGGCGGATTCTGCCGCTACAGCACCGACGACCGCTGGCAGATCCCGCACTTCGAGAAGATGCTTTACGACAACGGGCCGCTGCTCGCGCTGTACGCGGACGCATGGCAGATCAGTGGGGATCCGCTGTTCCGGAGGGTGGTCGAGGACACCGCCGCATGGGTGATGCGCGAGATGCAGTCCGCCGAGGGCGGTTACGTTGCAGCGCTGGACGCCGACTCGGAAGGCGAGGAGGGTCGCTTCTATGCGTGGGATCGCGACGAGATCCGCGCGCTGCTGACCCCGGACGCATTCGCGGTGGCGGAACGCCATTACGGCCTGGATGCGCCGCCGAATTTCGAGCACCGGCACTGGCATCTGGTCGTGTCCCGCCCCCTCGACCAGGTCGCGAACGAACTGGGCATTCGGCCCGACGACGCGGCCAGGCTGCTCGCCGACGCGCGAGCGCTGCTATTCGAGGAACGGGCGGCACGGATCCGTCCCGGCCGGGACGACAAGATCCTGACCAGCTGGAACGGCCTGATGATCGCCGGCATGATGCATGCGGCACGCGTCTTCCGCCGTGCAGACTGGGCGGAATCGGCACGGCGCGCGATCGACTTCATCCGGGATCGCCACTGGCGCGACGGGCGGCTGTACGCAACCAGCACCGGCGGCGATGGTCGTCTCAACGCCTATCTGGACGATCACGCGTTCATGATCGGCGGCCTGATCGAAGCGCTGCAGACCCGGTTCACGCCCGGGGACCTTGCGTTCGCCGAGGACCTGGCCGATGAACTGCTCGAACAGTTCGAGGACCGTGCTGCGGGCGGCTTCTTCTTCACCCGGCACGACCACGAGGCATTGATCCAGCGTCCCAAGCCGCTGCACGACAACGCCACCGCATCCGGCAATGGCGTCGCGATCCGGACGCTCGCACGGCTCGGCCATGTGACCGGGGAACTACGCTACCACGATGCCGCCGAGCGCGGCCTGCAGGCCTTCTATGGCGCGCTCGCCGGAAACCCGGGCGGATGCGCTGGCCTTGCGCTCGCGCTGGCAGAACACCTCGTCCCACCGGCGCTGGTGATCGTGCGCGGCAAGGCCGACGATCTGATCGCATGGCAGCAGGAACTGGCCGGCATGCATCTGCCGGATACACTGTCGTTCGCCCTGCCGCCCGGCATCGCCCACCTGCCGCCGGTGCTGGACAAGCCGGTCGACGCGGACGTCACCGCCTGGGTATGCCGCGGCACCCAGTGCCTGGCACCGGTCCACTCGCTGCATGCGCTGACCGGGCTGCTCGCAACCCCGGCCTGATCGCAGGTACGGGACCGGGCAGGTGCCACTCACCAGGGCAGTGGCTCGCCGTTCGAGTGCCAGAAGCTGCCGCTGTGCTGCAGGCTCAGCGCGTCGATACGGGCGACGAGACGCTCGGCCGACTGATGCGCGGTGATGTCGCCGGCGAAACCGACCATGCGCGTCTGCACGAAACCCGGATGCAGCAGCGCCACCGCCACGCCGCGTGGCGCGAGATCGCGCGCCAGACTCACGCCGGCAGCATTCAGCGCTGCCTTGCTCATCCGGTAGCCGTAATAGGCGCCGGACCCGTTGTCGCTCATCGACCCCATGCGGCTGGTGATCATCGCGACCTTCGCACCCTGGCCCAGATTCGGCAGCAAGGCCTGCGTCACGCGCAACGGACCGAGCGCATTCACCTGGAACTGACGCAGGACGGCATCGAAATCGATGTCGCCGAGCGCGTCGGCGCTCAACACGCCGGCATTGTTGATCAGCACGTCGATCGTGCGGCCCTGCAGTGCCGTGGCCAGACGCTGACCCGCATCGGCCTGCGACACATCCACACCGTCGATGACTTCGACACCGAGCGCCGCCAGAGCGTCTGACGGCTCGCGACAGACCGCGATCACGGCGTCGCCGCGTTCGCGATAGATCTTGCACAATTCCAGCCCGATGCCACGACTGGCGCCGGTCACGAGTACGCTTGCCATGTGGTCCCGCCCTCCATGATTTGAAATGATCCGGTCGACGTCGGGCAGCACGGCTGCGGGCTCGCCCAAACGACGGCAACGAAGAATGCATGCTTATGATCGTCGATGTAAGACTACCATGTAGCCCACCGCGTGGCGGCGACCCCCGTCGCCGGCGCCGAGCCACCGGTTCGGCACGGTCACGTCGCGAACGATACAATCACCTCAGTCGCCCTCAGGATGAACGCATGAACAACGAAACCGGCACACCCGAACCACCCGTCCTGCCGGCGGTCGAGATCGAGACCCGCCCGAATCCGACCCATGCAGTGATCTGGCTGCATGGCCTCGGTGCCGACGGGCACGACTTCGAACCGGTGGTGGACGCATTCGACATCCAACGCCTGCCGGCGACGCGTTTCGTGTTTCCGCACGCACCGGTGCGACCGGTCACGATCAACGGCGGTTATCGCATGCGTGCCTGGTATGACCTGGTCACCACCGATTTCTCACAGCGGCGCGAGGATCCGGACGGCGTGCGCGAATCGGCCGGACTGGCCCGCGCGCTGATAGCGCGCGAGAACACACGCGGTATCCCCGATGCGCACATCGTGCTCGCCGGGTTCTCCCAGGGCGGCGCGATCGCACTGCACGCCGGCTTGCGCCACCCACGCCGGCTCGCCGGCATTCTCGCGCTATCGACCTATCTGCCGCTGGCCGACACGCTCGCCGACGAGGCCGCCGCAGCCAACCATGACACGCCTATCTTCATGGCGCATGGCGAAGGCGACACCGTGATCCCGTTCGGATTCGCCGAGAAATCCTTTCGCCGTCTGCGCGATCACGGTCTCGCGATCGAATGGCATCCCTACTTCGCCGAACACACGCTGGTGCTCGAGGAGGTGCGCGACATCGAGTCGTGGCTCGCGCGCGTGCTGCGCGACATCACGCCTTGAAGCCAAATACCTGCAATGCTGCGCACGAATCACGCGCAGTCCTGTCGAACCGACGCCACCGAAAAGAACCCATACGAACCCGGACCGACAAACACATGCCGAGTAAACTGCTGATTGGCCTCACCCTTGTATTGGTATCCACCGCCTCGATCGCGCAGGGCATGAGATCCATAGACGGATGCAACATCCGGCGCGGCGCCTTCTGCGTCAACATGAATCTGCATGGCGCAGACCTGAGCGGCGAGAATCTCGCCAACTCCCAGTTCACGCGCAGCGTGCTGACCAGCACGAATCTGGTCGAAACGAATCTGACCGAAGCGAACCTGAGTCGGGCCAATCTCAATCAGTCCGATCTGAGCCGGGCCGTGCTGAACCGGACCAACTTCGCCGGCGCCACGCTGGTCGAGGCCACGCTGATCGGTGCGACCGCGAACGGCGCGCTGTTTCGCAATTCCAACCTCAGCTCGGCCGACCTCAGCGACGCGGCGCTGACCAACGCCGACATGAACAACGCGCGGCTCGGCGGTGCGACGCTCGACGGGGCCGACCTGCAGCGGGTGAACTTCCGCGCGGCCGACCTGCGCGGCGCGTCGCTGAAAGGCGCAAACCTGCAGGGTGCGATCCTGAGCGGTGCGAACCTGGTGGATGCCGACCTGAGCGGCGCGAACATCGATCAGGCGGTGTTCGACCGCGCGCAGACCACGCGCTGCATCGGCTGCCCCTGACCCACCGGGCAGCGATACACAGGCTCACACCGCTACGTCGACCAGGCGGTCGTGGGCGGTGTAGTAGATCGCACAACGCAGCGGTCTTCCGTCGCCGCGAAACAGCTTCGCATAACGGGCGAGTTGGTCCCGATACTGCGCGGCATGCGCGGCCACCGCGGCATCGTCGAGCGGCTGCGGCAACTCGGCCGACTTGAAGTCGATGATCCAGCGCGTTCCGTCCTCGACGAAGGTCCGATCCACGACATGAATCCGGATCGTGGCATCCGACGCGGTCGCAAGGGCCAGCTCGGAGGCCGCGTCAGCGCGTTGCGCGAGCACCCAGCGGCCGGTCTCGCTCGCTACGGTCCGGCTCAGCATCGCAACGATTCCGACGGACGCGGATTCGGCGGCGGCCGGCGCGTGGCCCTGCAGACTCAGCCAGCGCGCCATCGCGGGTCGCAGCCGCTCGATCCGATCAACCGGCCAGGCCTCGACGCCGCTGCGTGCGATCAGTTCGAGATAGCGGTGCACGAGCGTGCCGAAATCAGCCTCGAGCGCATGGCGACCGGCCGGCGACGCATCCTCGCCCTGCACCGCGGATGTCTCGTCGCCACACGGAGGTTCCACGCGCAGCGCGGCCGGCTGCCCGATCGCACGCAGCCGCAGCAGCGGTGGCACGAAATCCTCGTAGGCCGGTAAGAATCCGTGCGGATCGGCTGGATCCGGTGTCAGCGGCGGCGATGATTCGAACTGCGGCGCGAGCACCGGCCACATCGTGCGCAACGGTGTACCGCCCGGCGCCACCGGTTGTCCCGAATCCGCCGTCAATCGACTGAGCCCGACCAGATGCAGGGCCCGGATCGCGCGGGTCGAAGCGACATAGAGCACGCGCAGGTCCTCGTTGTTGCCGCGCTCCGCCTCCAGGGTCTGCAGATAGTGGTAGGTCGCCGGCGCGCCGCCCTTGCCGCCGCGGGCAGTCAGCGGCGCGACCACGAGACCCGTCCCGCCATCGCTCAGCGCCACCTCCTCCCAGCGCAGCAGCGGTGTGTCGTTCTGTCCGACGCTGCGCTGCAGTCCGGGCAGGATCACGGTGTCGAACTCCAGCCCCTTGGACTTGTGGATGGTCATGAACCGCAGCCGCCCATCGGCCCCCGGGTCGGGCGCCGCATACAGCTTGTCGACCTCGGCCTGGAGCCGCTCCAGATCGAGTCCGCCGCCGGCCTCGAGCCGCTCGACCAGATCGAACCAGGCTTCCACGTCCTGGGCCGCGCCGGCGTCGGGTAGCAGCGCCGGCCCGTCGAGCTGCAACCACACGCCCTCGATCCAGCGCGCCATGCCCTGCCTGCCCTGATGCGCCAACGCGTCGTCGATGACCGCACGCAGATGCGCGAGGCGTGCCTGCCCGTCCTCGCTGAGGCCGGCCACCCGCGCCTCGTCGTCGAGCAGCGCGGGCAGCGTCGCGTACCGGTCGTCGGCCGCGAGCCGGTGCAGGTCGGCCAGGCACAGCCCGCACCATGGTGCGCGCAGCAGGGCGAGCCATGCGATCCGGTCGGCGCGATGGCACAAGGCCCGGGTCAGCGTGATCAGATCGGCGATCCACTGCCGTCCCCCCAGCGCTTCGATCTCGACCGCCTGGTAACGCAGATCCGGCCGGCTGGCGCGGATCTCGGCCACCAGTGGGGCCAGATGGGTGCGCGCGCGCACCAGCACCGCGATGTTCCGGGCCGGATCCTCGGCCCAGGTCCGGTCGATGATGGCCATGATGCGCTCGGCCTCGAGCCGGTCGGCCTCGGTGGCGGCGAGTTCCGGCGACACGCACAGCGGATGGACCTCGACCCCCGCACCCGGCAGCGAGGCCCGGGTCGCGACGAAGGGTCGGTAGCGGATCGCGCCCCGCGCGACGTTGTCCTGTGACGGGAACAGGCCGGCAAAGGCACCGTTCACCCAGTCGACGACCTCCGGACAGGAGCGATTGTTGCGTGTCAGTTGCAGGCGCTCGAGCGGGATTCCACCGATTCCGCCATGAGCCGCCTGCAGGAACAGGCCCACATCGGCCTTGCGGAATCGATAGATCGACTGCATCGGGTCGCCGACGCAGAACAATGTGCGACCGTCGTCCGGCATCCAGCCCGCGGTAAGCCGCTCGAGCAGGCGAACCTGGACCGGACTGGTGTCCTGGAACTCGTCGACCAGCAGGTGACGCAGCCGGTAGTCGAGCCGCAGCGCGAGCTCGGTCGGCCCGGCGTCGTCGCCGAGCGCCTGCAGGGCACGCTGTGCGATCTCGATGAAATCGGTCTGGCCCCGGGCCTGGAAGACCTGCCACAGCGTCGCGCTCGCAAGGCGCAGCAGCGCGGCCAGATTGCGCACGATCGCGCCTTCGTCTTCGCAGGCGTCGGCCAGCGGCAGGCGCCGCAGCCGGGCGAGGACCCCATCCAGGCCAACCCGTTCGCGCAACCCGGCAACCTGCGCCAGCATCGCCTCCTTGTGCGCCTGGCCCGCTGGACCAGGCGGAAAGCCTTGGTTGCGGTTGAGCGCCTTGCGCCATTCGCCCTTCGAGGTCAGCAACAGATCGCACAGCGCAAGCCACCGTGGCAGCGCACCGTGGTCGGGTGCGAGCGGCTCGCACCAGCTGCGCAACAGCGTGAGCGGAGCATCGTCCTCGACGTTGTCCGCGGCGAAACGCACCAGCGGCATCAGCTCGCGCTGCAGGTCCGCGTCGAACAGGCGCGCGACATCGGCGATCTCGTCGTCCACCAGTTGTCGCAGCACGTCGGTGGAATCCAGCCCGGCATGGGCGTTGTGCAGCCATTGATCGCGGGTGGCCAGCATCTTCCCGAGCAGCCGGCACAGGCGCACGCTGTCGTTGTCCAGGTAGGCGAGCACCGCGGCAACGACGTCGGACACGCCTGGCAGGCCGGATTCGAGCAGGGCCAGTGTCTGCTCGGCCGCCTCCAGATAAAGCGGCTCGGCGTCGTCGGTGACCTCGGGCTGGCTGCCGAAGCGGCTCAGCAGCGGCATCTGGCGCGCGAGCGCGCCGCAAAGCGCGTCGATGGTCAGGATGCGCAGGCGCTCCGGCTGGTCCAGCAGCTGCCAGCCGAGTTCGTTCGAGCGCGCCAGCACCGCGGTCGCGAGTTCGAAAGTGGTCTGCCGATGCGCTTCGGCCGGACGCTGACCGACCGAAGCGCCCTGCAGGTTGCCGAGAATGCGGTTGCGCATCTCGGTGGCGGCCTTGTTGGTGAAGGTGATCGCGACGATCTCCTCCGGATGCGCGACCGTCGCCAGCAGCATCAGGTAACGCTGGCTCAGCAGTTCGGTCTTGCCCGCGCCGGCCGGCGCCTCGACGATGAAGGAGCGCGGCTCCAGCGCGCGCACGCGCGCCGCTTCATCCTCGCGCAGCCGGGCCGCTGGCGCGTCGCCCGCGGCCATGGCCGGAGCGGCGTCCGGATCGCGCCTGGAAAGGTGGTTCATGCCGCGCCTCCGGCCGGGTCGCCGGCGGCGGTTCCGCACACGGCCCGGCCGCCGCGCACCGCTCTGTCACGACCGCTCGCCGCACGCGCATCGGCCTCAAGTTGTGCGTACAGCGCGCGACGCTCGGACAGGCGCAGAATCGGGCGAAGCTCGCAATACTCGAGATCGCGCTCGCGCGTGAAACGCACCGCCGCCTCGCCGCGGCGAATCTCGGCGGCGATGTTGCCGAGCGCGCTCCGCCAGTGCGCGAGCACCGCCTCCCAGTCGGGGAAACGCGACGCATCGAACAGCTTGCGCGCGTCGTTAAGGCCGGCCACACCCGGCAGCAGACCCGAGTCGGCGGCGATACCGGCGAACTTCTGCGCCGACAGCCGGACCTGCGCGAACGCGATGCCGGCCAGCGGATGCTCGCTCGCGACCCGGGTCGCGTAGATCGGCAGTTGCGGCTCGGTGATCCGGTCGGCAGCCCAGCTGGATGCATCGATGGTCGCGCCGGTCTTGTAATCAAGAATCAGGCGCCGACCGTTGTCGAGCAGATCGATCCGGTCCGCGATCAGTCGCAGCGCAATGCCATCGATCTCGACCTCGACCTTCTGCTCGCAGGCCATCACCGAAAACGCGGCTTCGCGCTTGTGCTCGAGCGCCAGCCACAGCTCGAGCAACGCGATCAAGCGGGTGCGCTCCAGCGCGAGAAAACGCGGCGGAAGGGGGGTTTCCCGTTGCGCGCAGAACAGCGCGATGCCGGCATCAACCGCCTCGGTGATCGCGCTACCCAGGCCCGCCTCGCCCAGGCTCGCGAGCGCGCGCGACGAACGACCGCTCCAGAAACGTTCGAGCACCGCATGGACCAGCGAGCCACGCTCGCGCGCATCCAGTCCTTCGACCGGCGTCTCCAGCGGCTCGGCCCCCAGCCGATGCCGATAATAGGCCCAGGCCGGGCAGATCGCCTGCGTGCGGAACAGGCCGGTGCCGCCGCGCACCGCATCGCCGTCGGCCAGGGCCGGCGCGACATGGTCTTCGATTCGCTCGAGCGGATCGACCCCCGCCGCCAGGCGTGCCGCACAGCGCCGTTCCCCCAAAGTGGACGCCAGTGGCGGCATCCGGCCCGCGCTCGGCAGGCCACCCAGAAGCGGGCTCACCCGCAGTTCCGACTCGCCATCACGCGCGGCCGATGAGAACACGAGCTGCGCGCCGGCATGGAGCAGACGCCGATGGATCCCCCCGGCGAACGCAAGCTGGACCTCGGGCGATGTGTTCGGGCAACCCGCGTCGCGCTGCAGCTCGGCCGGCAGCAAAGGCGACGGGCGGACCGGCGGCGGCCACAGATGGTCGTTCATCCCCATGACCCAGACCGCATCGAAACGCTCGCTCGCGGCCTCCAGCATGCCCAGCACCTGTATCCGCGGCACGCCTTCGGTCTCGGGCTGGAACACGCGCTCCCGGCACGCATCGGCCAGGTGGGCGACCGCCGAGCCCAGCGACACCGCCCCGACGAGTTCGTCCAGCATCGCCAACGCGTCCAGCGCGTCGCGAAACGCACTGCAGGCCTGAAAATCGTGGCTGGACAGGCTGCGCTCGCCCGGCCAGCCCAGCGCAGCCAGCAGCCTGTCGAGCGAGCCACGCCAGGCCGACGGAAGCTGGCGTGCCGGCATTCTGTCGAGCAGATGACCCATATGTTCGAATGCGTCGGTGGTCCGCTTCAGCGGCAGCCCCTCGACGATGTTCCTGCGCGCGAAGCGGATCACGCCGACCAGCGACGTGCGCAGCGGCAACCGCGCACGCAGCTTCAGATCGAAGCGCGCGCGGGCATCCGCTTCGGCGACGTCGGCGCCCCAGTAGGGCCGGTTCAGCACGGCGCCCAGCTCGGTCTGCGCAAAGCCGTGCGCCGACACGGCCAGTCGCAGCAGCGACAACGCGACCGATATCGGCGCGAGTTCCGCCAGGCGTACGCCGAGCGACAGGTTGTAGGGTCGCTGGCGCTGTGCGTGCCGCGCGCTCACCGCGTACGGGGCGAAGACATGGTCGAGGCGCCGCGTGAGCCGGGCGCGGCGTGCGGACAGGTCCGGCACGACGATGCCGATCGTCGCGCCGGGCCTTGCGGCGAGGACATCCGCCGCCCACTGAACCGCCGCCCGACACTCGGCGTCGGCATCATCCAGCACGACCTGCTCGACCGCCGCGGCAGGGGCCTCGTCCGGCCGCAGATGTTCGACCCGGGTGCCCCGTGCGAGGAATGCGTCGCAAAGTCGCCTCTCGAGTGGATCGAGGCGATCGAAACCGGCGAGCACGACGCGCGCCGGCAAGCATCCAAGCCCCCGCTCGACCAGTCCGACCTGCCACACGCGGTGCGCTGCGGCAGCGACCCAGTTCCGTTGCCGGCAGCGCGCCAGAAACGCGCCGCGCCACGTGATCATGCGGCGCGCCTCCTCGCCGGCGCGCGCCGGATCGATGTGGAGCGACCAGGTCTCGATCAGTTCGTTGGCGACGCTCGCCTCGGCGGCGAGTCCGGACACGTCGAACAGCTCGGCGGTTTCATCCTCGCCGAGCGCCTCGCGGATCACGGCCGCCCACAACAGTCGTTCGGCCTGGGGGCCAAGCACCCGGTACGGCACCTCGGACGCGTCGATGTCGCCACTGAGCAGGGTCTCTTCGGCGAATTCGTCGAGCCACTGCACGATGGTCGCGGTCGTCGGGATACGGACTGCGCCGCCCGCCGCGACCGACACCGCATCGGCCGTGACCGCGGCGACGCGCAGCGTGCGCGCCTGCCGGTGCGTCGCACACAACACCAGTTCGTCGGGCTTGAGGTCTGTCATCGGTCGCATCCACGGGGATTGGCATGATTATGCCTGCCGGGGTGGCTCATTGGGCGAGCCTGGCGACGCTTGCGCACACAACGGCCCGGGCGCGCTATGCTGGTGCGACGAGGAGGGGCTGATGTCACGCCCGCTGCGCGCACTTCGAACCGAATGACAAGGAACTCACCAATGTCCGCAGACACCCCTTACGACCCCGTGGCCGCGATCGCGAAATGGCCGAACGTGCCCGCCTGCTATGGCTGGCTGTCCCTGGACCGTCGAGGCGCCTGGCGCTTCCAGGGCGAAACGGTCACCCATGCCGGCCTGAATGCGTTCCTGAACAGGTTCTACACGCACGATGGTGACGGCAACTGGATCGTGCAGAATGGCCCGCAGAAGGTCTTCGTCGCGCTGGACTACATGCCGCTGGTGTTGCGCTTCGACGGCGAGGGTCGCCTGCGGACCCACACCGGTACGCCGGCCGGCTCGATCCGGGCGGTCTATCTGGACGAGGACGGCAGCGTGCTGATGCGCACCGACGCCGGCCCCGGTCTGCTCGACGATCGCGACCTGGCGGGCTTTCTGGACGCCTGTCGCGCGGCGGACGGCACACCGGCCAGCGAGGCAGACCTGCTGGCCACGCTCGCCGGCCGGCGTCAGGGCCGCGGCGTGACCTGGAACGGTCTGCCGGTCGGAAGCGTGCGCCGCGCCGACGCACCCGCCGTGTTCGGTTTCAACCCCGCCCCCGCACCGCCCGACCCGGCGGCCACATCGCCCTGAGTACTGACTACAACCGGGGTTCGATCGGGCCCGCGGCAGCGATGCCGCGCCCCCTTCTACTCGACCTGCGCGCAGTCCGCAACCTCCGGGTAGTAGCACATGAAGCCGGTTGCGCAATGGTCTTGATCGGTCGCGGGACGCAACTTCCTCGCCCGCGCCCTCACGACATCCGGCGGATGGCCGGCGTCGACCGCATCGACGATCTGGCGAACCATGCGAACGCTCGCAAGTTTTCGCGCGGTCGGCCCCTCGCGTCCGGCGATCTTGACCGCCCGGACACCGCCGGCCTGCATGGCCGGAATCGCACACAGGCCACAGGGTCCATAGGGCATGCCGTCCGGCGTGGTGGTGAAGCCGCAGGAAAAGCGATACCACAGCCACGTGCGGTAGGCCGCGTCGTTCGCGTCGATGCGCGCCTGCATGGGCGCGTCGACATCGCCGCCCCTGCGCTGGCGGTACCGATACACGTAGCTGTCCAGGCAGATCGGCCCACCGAGCCGGTTGGGCAGGTGAAGGGTATGGCACGCGCCTTCCTCGAACACGCAGCCGTCGTTCAGCACGAAGGCCTCGACTTCGATATCGGGTACCTCGGTCGCGATCTCGCAGGCTTCCGCGATCGTGACGTCCCGCGGCAGGATGAGTCGACGCGCACCGAGATCACGACACAGCCGGGCCGCGCTGCTGTTGCGGCAGGTCGCGACCGAACTCACGTGAATGCGTGCGGCCGGCAGCGCCGCCGACAGCACCGGGATCAGACCAAGGTCGCTCATGATCAGAGCATCCCCGCCCATACCGATGAAACGCTCGGCCAGCTCGATTGCGGCGTCGAGCTGACTGCCCGCGTATTGCTGCGCGTTCATCACGAGGGACAGGGTTGCGCCATTGCGGTGGGCCGCCTCGACCGCGGTTTCGAGCACGTCATAGCCGGCGAGGTTTCCCGAGGGACGGCGGTTCGCGTTGGCGACGCCGAAGCGGTCGATCCATTCGCGCGGCAGTACGCCGCAGTACAGTTCGTCGGCCCCTGCGGCGGCGAGCGCCTCGACCTCCTCCAGGCGGCTGACGGGCGCGACGATGTTCAAAGCCGCTCTCCCGGCACGATCACGCGCTCGATCGCACCTTGGTCGGCGGCACTCATCAGCACGCGTAGCATGCCGTCGGTGTGACGACTGAATACGGTGTTTCCAAGCTGCACGGTCGCGTGCGGGTCGTCAGCCCCCGGGCGTTCGACCACTGCGCTCAGGCTCAGGCATTCCTTGCGGCACTTGCGGCCGACCGCAAAGCGCTCGCTTCCGCTCAGCGACATGGAGCCCGGTCTGCACATGCGACCCTTGGCCACGTACGCGTAGGGCAGGTGCACCCCCTTCGCGCAGGGCAGGTCCGAGAAGGTATGGAGGTCGGCGAACATCGGCATGTCGAGTTCGATACGGGTGAGGCCCAGTCGTTGCAGTAGCGCATGTCGAGGACCCGAGTCCACGGCCGGGGCGCACTGGGGCGCCCATTTTTCACCGGACAGGCGCGGGTCCTTGATCATGCGGCACAGAATGCGGCCGGCGATGGGCCGCAACCCGGTGTGCGACTCTGCCAGCAACGCGGCAACCCCCCAGTCATTGACGACGACCTCCGCGTGCTCTGGCAGCATCGGCAGCAGTTCGGCGAGTTGGCGCACCACCTGTGGAGAGGCGACCGGCGTCAGCAACGCCAGTTGCAGACCCGCCTCGGCCGCACGGGCCAGCCCTCGGCGCAGCGTGTGCGCCGAGGGTAACAGGTGCTCGCAGAACTCGCTTCCCAAATATAGATGAGTGAGTTCGAAGCGTGCCAGCCAATGCGCGAGCGGCGCGTCCTCGACGATGTCGAACCAATGGCGCATGCGGGTGGACGCGTCCGCATGCGCCCAACCCAGCGTCGGCGGCGTGACCGCACTGATCGCAAGCTCCGTGATCGTCATCGCGCCGGTCGCGCAGTCATGCTGCACCCCCGCTGGCGCCGCTCGGCAGCGAGCGGACCAGGAGACGCCGGGACAGATCGGTGATCACTGCGGCAGATTGATGTTCAGCAACTGCGGGGCGGTGTACTCGAGCAGCCCTTCGAGTCCGAACTCGACCCCGAAGCCCGACATCTTGCACCCGCCGAACGGGCAATGGGGCAGCACCTCCGCATGCCCATTGATCCAGACGGTCCCGCACTCCAACCGCGAGCCGACCTTGCGCGCCGCGTCGATGTCGGCAGACCAGACCGAACCCCCCAACCCGTTCTCGCTGGCGTTGGCGCGCGCGATCGCATCCTCGACGTCGGTATAACGTATGACCGGCAGCACCGGACCGAACTGCTCTTCGTCGACCAGCCGGATTCCGTCGGTCACGCCGCTCACGATGGTCGGCGGATAGAAATAGCCCCGGCCGGGAAGCGGCTCGCCGCCGCAAAGGATCTGCCCGCCGTTGGCCCTCGCATCCTCGACCAGTTCGCACACGAGCTGATACTGGTCACGATTTTGCACCGGACCAAAGGTCACGCCCGGCTGCAGGCCGTCGCCCAGCTTCTGCACGGCGGCGATTCTCGCCAGACGCTCGCACAGCGCGTCATGGACGGAATCATGAACGTAGAGGCGCTTCAGCGCGGCGCAGGTCTGACCCATGTTCAGGAATGCGGTCTGGAAGATCCCTTCGGCCACCCCGTCCACATCGGCGTCCGGCAGCACGATGCCGGCGTCGTTGCCGCCCAGTTCGAGTGTGAGCCGCTTCAGATTCCCGGCGGCATTGCGCATGATGTCCTGCCCGGTCGGCGTCGAACCAGTGAATACGATCTTGCGGATGCCGGGATGGCGCGACATCTCGCGCCCCAGACCGCCACCGCCAGTCACGACGCTGACGACGCCAGGGGGCACGACCTCGTTGATGAGCTCGACCAGGCGGATCGTGTTGAAGGGTGTGAACGAGGACGGTTTGACCACCACGGTGTTGCCGGCCCGCAGCGCCGGCATGATGTGCCACACGGCAATCATCAGCGGCCAGTTCCATGGCGTGATGGACCCGACCACACCGAGCGGCTTGCGATGGAGTTCGATGCGTTTCGTAGCCGAATCCTCGATGACTTCGACCGGAAGCTCGAGCGCCGCCGCGGCCCGCGTCCAGACCACCGCGCCGCTGACCTCCATCTGTGCGAGTGCGAGAGGCTTGCCCTGTTCCTTGACCACGAGCTCGGCCAGTTCCGGCGCGTTCTGCTCGATCCGGTCCGCAATCGCGGTCAACATGGCACGGCGCTCTTCGGCGGACGTGAACTGCCAGGCCTCGAACGCGCGCTGAGCCGCCCGCACGGCCGAATCGAGCTGTTCGATCGACGCGGTCGGGCATTCCGCGAAGACTTCCTCGGTCGCCGGATTGATCACCGGAAAAGCGCCACGATCACCGGCCACAGCCTGGCCGTCAATGATCAGGGAGAATTGTCTGTTCATTTATGTTTTTCCTCCGATTGGGAAGCACGAGGCATGGGCGCGACTGACGGCTGCGATCGTCGGCAACCGGCCACTCCCCGCCGGATCAGGCGACGTACGCAAAGCGCTGACGGTTCAGAACGGCACGATGAAGAGCACCTGCGCGTAGGTGCTGGTGCCACTGCTGCCAATCTGCGTGCCCCCTTGGGCCTCGCTCTTCTTCGGATTGTAGAAACCGATCAGCGGGCTGATGATCAGATTGTCATGAACGGTCCACATCGCGTAGATGTCCAGCTCTCGTCCGCTCACGTCGGGCCCGCCGAACACCGTCGCATCCTTGAAATCGAAGTAATTGAGACCGATCTGCAGGTTTTCGCGCGGGCTCACGCCTAGGCGGACATGATGAATCTTGGCGTCCCGACCGAAGGGACCCGCGTAGTTACCTGCGACCTCACCCTG
This sequence comes from Denitraticella aggregata, assembly GCF_048158365.1. NCBI lineage: Bacteria > Pseudomonadati > Pseudomonadota > Betaproteobacteria > Rhodocyclales > Zoogloeaceae > Denitraticella > Denitraticella aggregata. Next base: position 55,758 of record NZ_JBLLNL010000012.1, read on the forward strand.
AAACCAGGTGCCATAACCTCTGCTGAAACCGAAGAACAGCGGGTCGAAATCGGAACTGTAGTCGGTGTAGCGGTACGCGACTTCGGGGGTCCAACCGACGTCGGCGAACGTCCACCCGGCCTCGAGATACCAGGCCGTGCCATCCCGCCGGGTCGAGTCGCCCTGATCCTGATCGACGTATTCCCCGGACAGAAACAGGTTCTCGACGCCTGCGTTGCCCTGGTAGCGAAGACTCCAGGTCTTCTGACCGTCGCGATGCGTGTTGCCGCTGTCGGTCGCGTGTCTCTTGCTGACGCCGAGCCCCTCGATGTACGTCACCCCGAAGGTCCCGATCTCGGACACATACTCCACATTCACGCCGGCGAGTTCCATCCGCGCCTGGATGTTGTTGTCCGACTCCAACCAGAAGATGTCCGAACGCAAGCCCTCGCCGCCTCCGAGCCGCAGCACTGCGGTCTTGTCGAAGGCCTTGCGCGCCGCCAACCAGTAGGCGCCTCCTCGATCGAAGTTCGTGCCGAACTCCCGGTCCAGCCCGTCACCCAGATTCAGTGCATCGCCGTTGATCAAAAAACCGTCACCGATGATCAGCTGCTGACGGCCGAACGAGATGTCGATGCCATCCTGACCGAGCGCCGGCACCAAGGCCCCCGAGCGCCAGCCCAGATAGGCATCCTCCACTGCCGTCCGGCGCTCGTTCCCGGACGTGACACCACCCGCATCTCCATCACCCCATGTGCCGGAACTCAGCAGGCTGATCCTGCCGTAAAGGGACGAAGCGTCACCGGTCATCTTGGTTCCGGTGAATCCGTAGTCTACAAACCCCTCGCGCCACGACCGACTGCCCTCCGATCGGGTGCCGAAGGTCCCGTAACTCTTTTCGCTGTAGAACAGGCCGAACATCGCGATGCCGTCGAAGTGCAGCTCGTCCCCATCCTTGTTGTAGAGTTCGAATGCACTGGCCGGCATCGCGAAGGCAACCGCGGCAGCTGCGGCCAGGGTGAAACCGGGTTTGCGTCCCAGGGCGGTGAGTGTCATCGGCGTGATTCCTTTGAGCGGACCGACCCTTGGTCGGGGCAGTCTCGTGGTTTGGATCCGGTAGTGGGTCCGAATGTAGAGGGCGCTTGTAAACCAGCTTTGCGCCGGATGTGCCGAATTGTGCGGAGTTGTAATGGTCGCACTACAGATCTGCGACCAGCCGCCGGGAAACGGCCAGCGGCAGCCCTGCCGGCTCTCAGCGCGGCGGCGAGGGGGCCCGTTCGCCTTGCGCATCCGCCGGAATCTGGGTGGGTCCGTCCGGATAGCTTGCGGCCAGCGCGTCCAGACTCTCTGCGATGCAAGCGAGCAGGTCGGTCGGCTCGCACGCATCAACCCCTTCGCGCGATAACTGGTCCTCGAGGCTGCGGCATGCGTCTGCGGCCGTGGCGAGACCGAAATTGGCGCAGGCACCGGCGAGCTTGTGCACGATCGTGCGTTGCTCGACGCGCTCCTCGCATGCGCGAAGCTGCGCGTGTAACGCCGCACATTGCTGCCTGAACGTCCGGATCAAGTCGACGAAGCGCGCCTCTCCCAACATCTGTCGGTGCTGCTCGAGCAGGGCGGTGTCGAGCAGGCGCGTCGCCGGCTCGGTCGCACACGAGCAGGCACGCGCGTCGCTCGCGTACAACATCGTGCGCAGCTCGTCGAAGTCTATCGGTTTGCCTGCGACCGCATCCATTCCGGCGGCGAGATAGGTTTCGACTTCACGGCCCGTGATCGACGCGGTCAGCGCCACGATACGAACGCGCGACTTGCTTGGATCGTCATGGGCGCGCATCCGTCGCGCGGTCTCAATCCCATCGATGCCGGGCAGGTGAATGTCCATCAGCACCAGGTCGAACGCATGCCGAGCATGCAGCGCCAATGCCGCGTAGCCGTCCTCCGCCACGGCAACCGAGTGTCCCTCGCTTTCGAGCAAGCCCTGCGTGACCTGCTGGTTGATCGCCGTGTCCTCGACGAGAAGAATGCTGAGCGGAGCGAGTGGCTGTCCCGCCGCAACGGGGGTCGAGGGACAATCCTGTGCGAGCGGATACGTCAGCTCGAACCAGAACGTGCTTCCCCGGCCGGGCGCGCTATCGTAACCGATACGCCCCTGCTGGAATTCCACCAGGCGGCGGCAGATCGCGAGTCCCAGCCCGGTGCCGCCAAAGCGGCGTGTAATCGAACTGTCGGCCTGACAGAAATGCTCGAAGATGCGCTCACCGGTCTCAGGCGGGATGCCGATGCCGGTGTCCTCGACTTCGAAGCGCAATCGGACCGACTGCGGGGTGCGGTCCAGGCAGTGTACCCGCAGGGTCACGAATCCCCGGTCGGTGAACTTGAACGCGTTGGTGCACAGGTTGAGCAGGATCTGGTTCAACGCACGATGATCCCCGATCAGGCACGCAGGCAAGCGCGGATCGCAATCCACGCAAAAATCCAGCGCCCGCTCCTGCGCAAGCGAAGCAAGCATCGGTCGCAGTTCCTCGATGACCCGGAGCGGCGAGAACGGCTGTCGCTCCATTTCCAGCTGACCGGCCTCGATCTTGGTGAAATCGAGCACGTCGTTCAGGATCGACAGCAACATGCGGCCGGACCGATGGATAGCCTGCACCTGTTCGAGTTGGCCGGAAGTCAGTTGCGAGCGCGTCAGCAGCTGCGCCATGCCGAGAATACCGTTCATCGGCGTGCGGATCTCGTGACTCATGGTCGCAAGAAAATGGCTCTTGGCCTCGCTCGCGGCCTCGGCGGCCTCGCGGGCGAGTTCGGCACGCTCCTTGGCCTTGCGTTCGCTGATGTCGGTCAGCGAGCCTTCGTAATAGAGCAGCGCGCGCTCGTCGTCGAGCACGCGACGCGCGGAGATCGACACGAAGATCGCCTCTCCATCCACCCGCCGCCAGCGCGTCTCGAAATTGAGCACGCGCTCGTTCATGTTCAACCTGCCGAGAAAGCGCCGCAGATCGTCCTGATCGAGGAAGCACTGGCTGCTGACATCGGTCACCGAATCCAGGAACGAAGCGGCGCAGCTGTAGCCCAGCAGGTTCACCAGGGCCGGATTCGCCGAAATGAAGCGTCCGGCCGGACTGACCCGGAAGATGCCCTCGACCGCATTCTCGAACAGGGAGCGATATTCGAGTTCGGACCGCTGCAGGCTCTGGTATAGCTTTGCGTTCTCGATCGAGATGGCCGCCTGGGCCGCCAGGATCTGTAGCGTCTTGAGGCGATGGCGGTCGAAGGTGTCGCGGCTTTCCGCATGCTCCAGATACAGGATCGCCGTCAGTTCGCCGTGGTAGGTGATCGGCATGCACAGCAGCGACCGTGTCGCCCTGCTGCGGATGTACGCATCCTGCGCAAACATCTGCTGCGCGGCGGCGTCACCAAGCACCACCGCCTCCCGCGTCCGGGCCACGTAATTGACCAGACTGACCGGAAGCCGCTCGCCGCCCTTCTCGAGCGGCAGCGAGTCTGCCAGCTGGATAGCGCCATCCAGGCCGGCCTCGGCTTCGAGGAACAGGCGGCCTTGCCGACTGAGCACCATCAGACCGCGCTGGGCACCAGCGGTGGCGAGCGCCAGCTGCATCAGTCGACCGAGCAGATTCTCGAGCACGATCTCGTTGGAGATGGCCTGGGACGCATGGATCACGGACGCGATGTCGAAGGCCTCGTTGCTGACGGCCGGATCCGGCGCTGCGATCATGGTCGGCCGTGTCCACAGCGCCGGCTCGCCCGCTTGCAAGAAACCGGTCTCGAGCACGCCATCCAGCTGTTCGACCTTGGCCGACGCCCCCAGGATCTCGTAGCGCCGGCGCGCGTCGACACGATAGCTTCGCGCGACGCCTGGCTTGTTCCATGCCTCGTAGAACCGTGCGGCCAGCTCACAGGCGATCGCACTATCGAGCCCGAAACCGTTGCGCTCGGCGAGATCGATGGCCCGGTCGTAGTACGCCATCGCGCGGCTGCGTCGCCCGCTCGTGCGCAGCCACTCGGCATGGATCAGTTCCACCCGATGCGCATGATTGGCCGGACAGTGCTGTGCCCAGCGTCGCGTTCTTCGCAGGATGCGCCACACTTGGATGCGGACCAGCGGGCGCTGCCGCGCCGGCGTTGCCGGGAGGGCGCCGAGCAGCACGAGCGCATGCAGACCCTGGAACCACGCATAGCTGAAGGTTCCCGCGATATAGGGCAGGAACACGATGCCCGTTCGGCACTGGGCGGCGGCGGCGCGCATGTCGCCGAACACGAACGCGAGCAGGCCCTTGTAGAAATGGTGCAGGCAGATCGCGGTACGGTGGTTCTGCTCATGATGCTCGGCGAGCATCGCGTTCTCCGCGTAATGCGTACCGTCCAGTCGCAGCGGATCGTCGCACGCTCCGCGAAGATTGGCCACGGTCTGCAGAGTCATGGACGAGTACTGCAAGGATTGTTTCTGCCCCGAGCGCCGCAGGCGCATCACGTACTCCTCCAGCGCCGGCTGGAGTTCGCCGAGGCTGCGCATCAGCGGGAAGGCGTACTGAATGTGTCCGGCGAGGCTGTATGCCGCGTATTCCATGTCGCCCGTTTCCAGCCCCAGTTGGTGGGCCTCGAGCAGCGCCTCTAAGCACCGTGGCAACGGCTCCTTGTAGTGCCGGACATAGGAGTTGAACAGCGCCATGGTCTTGTGCCGGGTCGGGGACCCACGCCGGTCCTCCAGTTCCAGCCCGAGACAGCCGAGGCGGTAGCCCTCGTCGATCGCGCCGACGGTGCCGCAGAGCACGCCTCCGTAGCCCGCGAACGCAAGCCCGGCCGAGTCCGTCAGTCCGTGCCGGATCGTCAGCTCGACCTCCCGCGCCATTACCAGCGGCCGCAGCGCGGAACTGGAGAACTTCACCACGCCGAACATGCTGGCGAGCACCGGCAGCGCCGCCAGCATGGTGGGTGACTGCATGTCGGGACCGTCGAGAACCCGATCGGGCGGTGTGCGTCGCACCAGCAGCTGGGTGCGGAGCAGTTCGAACCAGATCTGCAACCGGTTCGGTTGGCGTGGCAGCGCGACGCCAAGCAGCGACAACACCTCGAGTGCCGTATCGAGCGCATCGGTGAAGCGATTGCGCGAGACCTGCGACTGAATACGGATCTCGTAGGCCCTGACCTTTTCGAGCAGCGAGTAGGCATGCATGTCGATCGCGCCGATCAGTCGATCCATCAGCGCGAAATCCGCGTTGATGTTTGCCGTCTCCGCTGCGGCGACATGCAGTTCCAGGCACAGTGCGTAGCACGCTTGCCAGGCGTCGTTGGGTAACAGGTCGAGGCCGGCCTGAAGGTACTCCAGCGCCGAGTCGAAGGCGGCGGACTCCCGTGCGCGCTGACCGGCTCGCAGGTTCAGCTCGGCCAGATCGAGGCGCTCGGCCGGTTCGATGACGAGCCTGCGGGCCTGATTGAGGTGGTGCGTGATCTCGAAGGTAAGATGACCGGCCTCGTCGGTGTCCGCATCGGGTCTGAGCAGTCTGCCGATCGACAGATGGAGCGATTCGAGTTGCGCCTCGTCGATCAGCGAATAGGCCGCCTGCTGGATGCGGTCATGCACGAAGCGATAGCGCGCCTGACGCGAATCCGAATGCTGGAACAGGCGGTAGCTGTCGTCGACCGGCGCAACGAGGCCCTCACTCAGCGCCGGCCACAGATCGTCGGCGGTCTGCCGGCCACTCGACTCGTATACCACCGCCAGCGTGTGCAGATCGAACGTGCTGCCAATGCACGCCGCCAGCGGCAGCACCCGCTGCGAGCACGATGGCAGACGCTGTATCTTGTCTACCATCAGCGACACGACGTCGTCGGTCATCGCTCTGGCGCAGATGGCCGGCTCATCCCAGTGCCAGCGCTGATCGCGAAAGCGGATCAGGTTCTCCTCGTACAGCGCATGAAGGAGCTGGTTCAGTGAGAACGGATTGCCCTGGGTCTTCTCGTGGCAGATCAGCGCGAGCGCCCGACACGAGTACTCATCGCAATGAAGCGTGTCCGCGAGCATTCGGGCGACCTCGCCCGGCGTCAGAGCCTGCAGTCGATGCTCCTGTAACGCAAGCGGGCCTTCACGCAGGCGCTCGAGGGTTGGCAACAGCGGATGACCGGCGTGCAGCGCCTGGTCACGATAGGCGCCGATGAGCAAAAGATTTGACAGGTCGGGCGATTGCGCGAGTGCCTCGAGCAGCTGCAGCGACGCCAGGTCGGCCCACTGCAGATCGTCGAGGAAGAGCACCAGCGGACGCCCCGCGCGCGTGAAGACGCGCAGCAGCTGCGAAAACACGCGGGAGCGGCTGCGCTCGTCCAGCGGTGCGCCGACGGCAGCGTCACAGTCGGCTCCCAGGATCAGTCCGAGATCGGGAATGAGTCGGAGCAGCGTCGCGACGCTGCCGCCCAGTCCGCCCAGCAGCGCGTCGCGCCATTGCACGATCTGGTCCTCAGGCTCGGTCAGCAACTGCCGCACCAGCGCCTGCAACGCCTGCAGAACCGCGGAATAGGGTCGATTCCGTCGGAACTGGTCGAACTTGCCGCTGCTGAAGCGCCCGCCCTGTTCATCGATGTACTGGCGCAGCTCATGGACCACGCTCGACTTTCCCACCCCGGTGTAGCCGCTGATCAGGATCAGCCCGTGCTCCCCGCCCGCGCACACGTCGTAGGTGCCGGTCAGCCGGCGGAGCGTCGTCTCGCGGCCATAGAGGCGCTGGGGCACCTGCAGGCGTGCAGGCACGTCCTGCAAGCCGGTCTCGAAGCGGCGCACCGTGCCGTCCCGATGCCACTGTTCTATGCAGCGCCCCAGGTCATGCGCGAGCCCGCCGGCCGACTGATAGCGCTGAGATGCGTCCTTCGCCAGGAGCTTCAACACGATCTCGGACACCATTGGCGGTAGCGTTCGGTTGACCAGATGCGGAGCAAGCGGCTGCTTCGCGATGTGACAATGGATCACGTCGAGCTGATCCCGCCCCGCAAAGGGCGGACGACCGGTCAGCAACTCGTATAGCGTCGCGCCGAAGCCATAGTAGTCGGTCCGGTAATCGATCGCGCGGTTGATCCGGCCGGTCTGTTCCGGCGCGATGTAAGGCAGATTCTTGGTCGCAAGCAGCGGCGTGTTCCAGCTCGCCTGCTCACGGCTCAGGCGCGTACCGAACGAAAAATCGATGAGCTGGGCCACGCCCGTTTCGGGGTGGATCAGGATGTGGTCCGGATTGATCTGCCTGTGCGTAACCCGCGCCTCGTGCAGACATTCCAGCAGTTCGCAGACCCGGATCATCGTCGCGAGCCAGTCGTCCCAGTCCTGCTCTCCCGACACGATCATTTCGCGCAGCGGACGACCTCCGTGATCGGTCAGCACGATGGCCGGCCCGGTCTCTGTCTCTATCAGGTCCAGCGCCCGGGCGACCCCGGGAATGTCGAGTTGCCGCAGGATCTCGTATTCGTGCTGCAGACGCACGACCTCTTGGTCCGAACAACGCTTGCGTTGCAGTTGCTTGACGATGACCGGATCGTCGCGACCGGCCACCGTGACCCGGCTGACGGTGCACGCGCGTCCCTGATGCAACCGCTTGAGGGTGCGGAATCCGCCGGATTCAATCATGCGCGCCCCTCCTCGATCCTTCGACGTCACGGGCCATGTGTCGCGCACGCACGGGCTAGCGCGGCTCGCCGGCGAAGATGTAACCGGCGCCGTGGGCGGTCAGAATCAGTCGCGGGTCGGCGGGGTTGTCGTCGAGCTTACGGCGCAGGCGGCCGATCAGCACGTCCACCGTGCGATCGTTGGGCGTCCACTCCCGATCGTGGATGGCGTCCATCAACTGGTCGCGCGAAAGCACCTGACCGGCGTGCGTGACCAGGGTCTGCAGCAGCTTGAACTCGCCCTGCGGCAGACGTTCGCAATGTCCGTCGGGCGACGTGAGCTGACGCTTGTAAGCATCGAGCCGCCAGCCCTCGAAGCGCCAGCACGCGTTCTCGGACGCATGCCGTTCGGCACTGCGGGAGTCGGCCACGCGCCACAACAGGTTCTTCGCGCGGACCAGCAGTTCGCGCGGATTGAACGGTTTGGTCACGTAGTCGTCGGCACCGAGCTCGAGCCCGACGATCCGGTCGATCTCGTCGCCCTTGGACGTGACCAGGATGATGCCCACCCTGGAGGCTGCACGGAGTTCCCGCGTCAGGGTCAGGCCATCCTTGCCCGGCAGGTTGATGTCCAGCAGCACGAGGTCGATGGCCTCGTCCGTAATCCGGTGCAACAGGTCGTCGGCCTGCTCGGATTCGCTGACCCGATAACCCTCCCGCTGGAAGTAGCTGACCAGCAGGGATCTCGACGCGGGTTCGTCTTCGACGACCATGATGTGCGGTGCGACGCGGGCATTGTGCTCTTGAGCCATTTCGATAGTCTCCTGCCGGGCTGCTAACCTCCTGTGCAGATTGCGGGGCACAGGGCCAATCATGTCCGAAAAGCCAGCCATCGATCAACCTGGCCCGCGACCCGGGGCCGCGCGAGGGGTCGCAGCGGGCGGGCGTACCCGAGCCGTTACATAAGAGCACAACTTCGCACAAATCGCGTCAACTTCATTTACAGCGCGCCTGTAACTTGGCGGACATGCTCAGCGGGCCCGCGCCGCGCAATCGCGTCGTGCCGAGCCGCGCCGAGCCGGTACTGCACCTCACCTTGGGAAGGAGTGACGGCTTTGATGAACGACTACTCTATCCGCGCGATCCTTCGGGCGGGCGCACTGGTCCTGACAAGCCTGTTGGCGAGTCCCGCGGTCTCCGCGCAGCCGGATGGCGCGAACATCGTCCGCAGCTACTGCCTCGGCTGCCATACCGAACAGGACGGCAAGTTCTCCAGAATCGCCGACCAGCGTAAGAGCCCCGAAGGCTGGCACATGACGCTGAACCGCATGGAGCACCGCCGCGCGGTCAACCTGCCCCTGGAACACAAGCGCACGCTGATCAAGCATCTCGCGGACACGCAAGGCCTCGCACCGGCCGAGGCGGCACCGTATCGTTACCTCCTGGAGCAGGACACCAACATCGTCGAAGACACCCCCGAACCCTATGTCGAGATGTGCGCGCGCTGTCACTCGAGCGCGCGTTTCGGGCTGCAGCGACGCACCGAGGACGAGTGGCGGCTGCTCGTCCATTTCCATCTGGGTCAGCATCCCACGCTCGAACTACATGCCCTTTCGCGCGATCGGCCGTGGTTACAGCTCGCGCTGTCCGAGATCGTCCCGCAACTGGCGGCCGACTACCCGCTTGAAAGCGCGGCCTGGCAGACATGGCAGCGAACCGCGAAACCGCAGTTGGGCGGACAGTGGCGCCTGATCGGCTATGTTCCGGGCAAGGGCGAGTTCGACGCCCGCATGAACGCATCCGCCACCGCGCCGGACCGCTTCCGGTTGAGCGTAGACGGACGCTACGCCGACGGGACACCGCTGCGGGGTGAAGGCAGCGCGACCGTGTTCACTGGGTACGAATGGCGCGCCGATCTCAACCTGGACGGCATGCGGATGAGGCAGGTCATGGCCGCCTCGCCGGGGGGCGTCGAGCTGAGCGGGCGCATGTTCATGCGCGACGCCAACGAGATCGGCGGCACCGCACGTGCAGTCAAGGAGGGCACCGGCAGCCAGGTCGTCGCGGTCATGCCCTCCCACCTGCGCATCGGAGAAACCGCCACGATCACCATCGTCGGCAGCCATCTGAGCGGCCGAGTCACGCTCGGCGAAGGCGTGCAGATCGTCGAGGAGGTCTCACGCAGCACCGACCGGGTCACGGTCAGGGCACGGGCTTCGGGCACGGCCGGCCTGCGCGACGTCGCGGTCGGACGGGCTCGCGGCAGCGACATGCTGGCCGTCTATGATCGAGTCGCAAGGCTTCAGGTGTCGCCCGAAAATGCGATCGCGCGGATCGGCGGTCCGGGCGATGCGCAGATGGAGAAGGTGCGCGTCACGTATCGTGCGATCGCTTATGCCGTCGGCCCGAACGGGCAGGACGAGCTGCGCCTGGGGTACATGCCGGTCGAATGGGCGCTCGAACCGGCTGACGACGATGCTGCCGCGGCGAAGGACCACATACTCGCCGGCAGCATCGACACCAATGGCGTATTCACGCCGGGTGATGCCGGTCCCAACCCCGCGCGTTCCATGTCGGGGAGCAATACCGGCCGCCTGGCCGTTGTCGCCAGACTCGCAAGTGATCCCGAACCCGTGGAAGGCCGTGCGACCCTGCTGGTCGCGGTGCCCGATTTCGTTCGGCGAGTGCTCGATTGAGCGCCTGCGACAAACATGACCAACCCCGGGAGACCCAAATGGCAGTGATGAACCTGGTGCGACCGAACCTGAACCGCGTCGACGTGGGTGCGCGCAGGATGCTGTTCCACGTGCCGAGCAGCGGCCTGTTCGAACTCGACGATCTCGCCGGGGACTTGCTCGAACTGTTCGACCGCCATGCGGCACTGACCCCCGAGATGGCCCAGGCGGCACTCGCCGATCGCTATTCCGCCGAGGCTGTGTCCGAAACCATCGAAGAGCTGCGTTCGCTCGAGCTCATCACCGACCACGACGTCGCTGTCCGGATCAACCTCGCGCCGCAGGCGATCACCCGGTTTCCGTTGACCACGGTGGTGCTGAACGTCAATACCGGCTGCAACCTGAGCTGCACCTATTGCTACAAGGAGGATCTCGCGACACCGGCGCGTGGCCGCAAGATGGCCTACGACACCGCAATCAAGTCCATCGAGATGCTGCTGCGTGAGTCTCCCGACCAGGCCCGCTACAACGTCGTCTTCTTCGGGGGCGAACCACTGACCAGCATGGACCTGATCCGCGATGTCGTGGCCTATTGCGAACCGCGTTTCGCGCGACATGGCGCCGCGGTCGACTTCACGCTGACGACGAACGCGACGATGCTCGACGAGACCATCGTCGACTGGCTCAACGCCCACCGCTTCGGCCTGACCGTGTCGATGGACGGCCCGAAGGCCCTGCATGATCGCAACCGTAAGACGGTGGGCGGCCACGGCACCTATGACGTCGTGCGCCGCAAGGTCGAGATGCTGCTGTCGCGCTACACTGCGCGCCCGGTCGGTTGCCGCGTGACGCTGACCCAAGGCGCGACCGATGTCGAGCGCATCTTCGACCATCTGCAGGGCGAGATCGGTTTTCACGAAGTCGGTTTCGGGCCGGTCACATCGAGCGAGATCACCACGTTCAATCTTCCGCCGGACGAACTGGGCGAAGTCTTCGCAGGGTTGAAGCGGCTCGGACAGCGCTATCTGGACAACGCACTGCGTGGTCGCAACTTCGGTTTCGGCAACATGCACCAGCTGCTCACGGACATGCACGAAGGCAACCGCAAGCAGCTGCCCTGCGGCGCGGGCGTCGGTCTGCTGGCAGTGGACGGCAATGGCGGCCTCAACCTGTGCCATCGCTTCACGGGTTCCGACATGCCGCTGTTCGGAGACGTCGACAAGGGCATCGATCGCCCCCTGCTGGCCGCGTTCGTCGAACAGCGCCTGGACCGCAGCGGGACCGGTTGCGAAACATGTCGCATACGCAACATCTGCTCGGGCGGCTGCTACCACGAGAGCTATGCGAAGTACGGGGATGCGGCCCATCCGTCCTATCACTACTGCGATCTGTTACGCGACTGGGTCGATTTCGGCATCGAAGTCTATGCGCGAATCATCACCGAAAATCCTGGATTCTTCGCAGCACACGTTTCTCCGAGGAGGAGTGCCTGAATGAAACATCTCAAATCCCTGAACAAGAAGGCAAGACTCATGGAGGAGGCCGTCAGTCCGGCCGAACTCGAAGAGGTCGTAGCCATGCAGACCGTGGTCGGGTGCACCGCGACCGTCGACCCGGGCTGGGAGATCGACGCCTTCGGCGGCATGGGATCGCTCTGCCAGCCGATGGAGGCCGATCTGTACGGTTGCGCGGATTCATGTTGGTGGCCGGCGCAGGTGCCCGACACGATGAGCAGCCATCCGGACTGGGGCAAAGGTGCAGACGACGCGATGCGCGACTGGCGCAAGCTCGACGGCATTTTCGAAGACAACGACTGACGGGGAGCGGTCCACATGACTCTGAAGAACCTGTTTGGATCGGCCGGTCTGTGCGGTGCCGCAGCCGTCATGGTGCTGACCGCCGGCTGCGCCGGCACGGGCACAGGCTCGCGCGCCGGCGCGGGCGAGGAATATCTACTCACCGTGACGCGGCCGGGCCAGTTGCATGTGATGGACATGCGCACGAACACGCTCCTTCGCAGCTGCGACATCCCCGGCAATTTCGGCTCCGGAGCGATGGCCGTGTCTCCAGACGGACGACACGCATACGTCCTGAGCAACATGTGGGAGGACGTCTACGGTTTCGACATCCGCAGCTGCGAGATCGTGTTCTCCGCAGCACAGTCGACCAAGGACGTGAAGGTCAAGACCTTCCAGTCGATTGCGGTCAGCGCAGACGGCCGGGAGCTCTACACGGTGCAGAACCCGGTCCGTCATCACACGGATCGCATGGAGGTGTTGCAACCTCAACTGGCCGTGTTCAACATCGCGGACGGACGCGATGCGAAACCGGTGCGGACCTTCCCGGTCAGTCGCCGCATCACCAAGATCGCGGCGACCGCGACCGGAGAGGTCATTCTGGGCGGTGCAGATGTGGAGGCGATCGATGCGAAAACGGGTGCGGTGCGCACCGTCACTCCGCTTGCCAACTGGGACCGCGGGCCCCTGTGGCTGCCTCCGGACGCGTTCGCGATGCACTCTCAGGGCGAACACGTGAACGAATACATCATGCCCTACGTGACCGCCAAGTTCGACAGCGAGGAGTGGGATTTCGACACGGCGGAATGGTGGTGGGGCATGAGTCGGGTAGATCTCAACACCGGCAAGGCGGTGCAGATGGAGATAATACCGTTCGAGTTCATCATCTTCACGTTCGTCTCAGATCCGAACGATCCCGATATTCTTTACGGGGCCTTCAACACCCTTTCCAAGCACGACATCGCGAAGAAGGAGACGCTGCAGGTCGTACCACTGCCGCACACCTATTACAGTGTGAACATCTCCGGCGACGGCAAGACCCTGTACGTGGGTGGCGCCGCGAGTGTCATATCGATACACGATTCTGACACGCTCGAGAAGACCGCCGAGATCGTACTGCCGGGTGACATGTCCACCGCCGATCTACGGGTGGCAAGATTCCGCAACTGAGCCTTCGCAGGAACGTCGTGTGATTGGAGGTGCCGCACGGCACCTTCTTTTTTTGATGGATAATGAGCCGCATTCAGGCCGCAAGGAACAGGCATGCTGAGTTGGCTCGTCAGGGTCGACGATTCGCGCGCACGCGAATCATTGCGCCAGGGGTTCGTGTGGCTGTACGGATTCGTGAAACCGCAGCGGCGCGCGATCGCGGGCCTGCTCGGATTGTCGGTCGTGGCTTCGGCCCTAGTGCTGTTGCAGCCGTGGCTGGTCAAGCTGCTGATCGACGATGGCCTGCTGGCCGGCGATTATGAGGCGCTGGTCGCGATCGCGCTGATCATGATGGTGATCGGGTTGCTCGGCACGGCGCTCGCCGGCATCAACCGCTATCTGCACACGCGCCTGTCCGGGCGGATCCTGTTCGCACTGCGCAGCGACGTGTATCGGCATCTGCAGACCCTGTCGCCGGCCTTTTTCGCGCAGCGCCGCACGGGCGACCTGCTGTCACGCATCGATGGGGATGTGGCCGAGATCCAGCGTTTCGCGCTGGACAGCCTGTTTGCCGCGGTGAGCAGCCTGCTCGGCCTCGCCGGCGCGCTGGTCCTGCTGGTTGCGCTGTCGTGGCAGTTGTCGCTGCTGGTGTTGATCCTGATTCCGGTGGAAGTGGTGTGGCTGCGCTGGATGCGGCGCAAGGTGGAGCAGCGCACCCGCACGCTGCGCGAGCGCTCCGCCGATCTTTCGAGTTTCCTGGTCGAGACGCTGCCGGCCATGAAGTTCATCCAGTCGGCCGGACAGGAAGGGCGCGAAGGTGTGCGGCTCGACGATCTCAACCAGCGCTATCTGGGTGATCTGTTGCGGCTCCAGGTGACCGAGTTCTTCACGCATGCGGTTCCCGGCACGCTGACTTCGATCACGCGTGCGGCGGCCTTCCTGATCGGCGGCTGGTGGGTGATCCAGGGACAGTGGCAGCTCGGATCGCTGATTGCATTCTCCACCTATCTCGGCATGGCGGTCGGACCGGTCAACAGCCTGCTCGGGCTCTACGTGGCGGTGCAGCGCATGAGCGTCAGTCTCGCGCGGGTCAACGAATTGCGCCAGGCCGAGCCGGATGTCAGCGCGCCGGCCGAGCCAGCGCCCCTGACGACGGCGGGCGTGGGTGAGATCCGGTTCGATGCGGTCGTGTTCGGCTATCCGGGGCGCGATCGCGCGGTGCTGAACGGTACGACCGTCTGTATTCCGGGTGGCAGCCGGGTCGGCATGAGCGGCGCGTCGGGCGCGGGCAAGTCGACGTTGATCGACCTGTTGCATCGCCATTTCGACCCGCAGCGCGGCAGCATCCGGCTTGATGGCGTCGAACTGAGCCGGCTCGACCCGGCCGCCCTGCGCCGCGCGGTGGCCGTCGTCAGCCAGGACATCGTACTGTTCCGCGGATCGCTCGCGGACAACATCCGTTATGCGCGGCCCGAGGCCAGCGACCAAGACGTGGCGCAGGCTGCGCAGGACGCGCAATTGTCCGAAATGGTCATGGGTCTGCCACAGGGTCTCGACACACCGATAGGCGAGCGCGGGCAGCAACTGTCGGGCGGGCAGAAGCAGCGAATCGCCATCGCCCGCGCGCTGCTCCAGATGCCGCTCGTGATCGTGCTCGACGAGGCCACGTCAGCCGTGGACGAGCGCACCGAGGCCCAGGTCATCGCAGCCGTGGACCGTTTGTTCGCAACGCGCACGCGGATCTTCGTCAGCCATCGGGCGGCGACGCTGGCCGGATGCGATCTGCGGCTGGAACTCGAGAACGGACGGCTTGAACGGATCGACACCCTGTCCGCACCGGTATCCGCCCATGTCTGAAGCAATCAGGGTCGGCATCGTCGACAGCGGATCCCGGCCGGACCAAACCCGGAGCCTGAGCGCCGCGGCGGGTTTCGTAGCCGGGCCCGACGGCGTGATCCGGAGCGAACCGGTTCCGGACCGGCTGGGCCACGGCAGCGCGGTGCTGGACGTCATCGCCTGGGGGGCCCCGCAGGCGCGCTTCGTCGTGGCCCAGGTCTTTCGGGATCGGCTGTCGGCGTCGGCCGCGCAGGTTGCCGCGGCGCTCGACTGGCTGGTCGACGAAGGCGTTTCCGTCGTGAACCTCAGTCTGGGTCTGCGCCATGATCGCGAGGTCCTGGCGCAGGCGTGCCAGCGCGCGCTCGACGCGGGCGTGATCCTGTGCGCGTCGACGCCGGCACGAGGCGCACCGGTGTTCCCGGCCGCCTATCTGGGCGTCTTTCGCATGACCGGCGACGCACGTTGCGCGCGCGGCGAGATTTCGCGGCTCGACACCGCATATGCAGACTTTGGCGCACATGTGCACCCGCTCGGGAGCACCACCGCTGGCGTGGGCGCGAGCGCCGGCTGCGCTCATCTGACCGGGGAAGTGGCCCGCTACCTGTGCGAGGGTGGGCAACCGGTTCGGTCGCAGTTGCGCAGTTACCTGACCGGCCGTGCCAGCCATCACGGTCCGGAACGACGGACCGGCTGAGCGCGGTGACCGGCCATCCGACGCGTTGCGGCATTCTGGTTCTGGGCGGCGGACCGGCCGGGGCGGCCGCCGCGCTCGGGCTGCGGCGACTCGGGCACGACGTGATGGTCGTCGGCGATTTCCGTCCGTTCCGTGCCGTGGAGGGGATCTCCGAGCGGGCGGTCGCCGCCCTGCGCGGCGCCGGATTCGAGCGCTTTGTTGCTGCCCTGCCCGAGCCGTCGCCTCGCCGGGTGACCTGGAACGGCGTCAGCAGCGCGGCCAACACCGAACGTCTGATCCGACGCGCCGACTTCGACACGAGCCTGTGGCAAGACCTGGCGAGCGCAGGTGTGGCCGCCCTGCGCGGGCGGGTGCGCGGCTGCGTCGCGCGCGACGACGGCTTCCTGTGCGACATCGACACCCCCGCCGGCTCGACCCACATCGAGGCCGGATTCCTGGTCGAGGCGCGCGGCCGCGCCGCACCGTCGGCCACCGCCGAACGACTGCGGGGCCCCGAAACCCTGGCCCTGCTGCACTACCGTCGGGGGACGCCCGGCCCGGCCCGATCGGCGGTGCAAAGCCATGCGGATGGCTGGGCCTGGATGGCGTCGGACACGGACGGACAACGGTATCTCCAGCTCACCTTCGATGCCTCGGCGCTTCGACTCCCGCCGAAGAACGCGCTTGGTGCGTTCTGCGAGACCCGGCTGGCCGAGCTGGAGTCGGCACGCACCTTCATCGCATGCTCTGAACCCGTCGGCACCATCCGTGCCCGGACCAGTACGTCGATCCTGTGCCTGGAGCCGGTGGGCCGCAACTGGATCCGCATCGGCGATGCTGCGATGGCGGTCGATCCGCTGTCCGGAAACGGCATCTTCCAGAGCCTGTCCTCGGCGCTGCAGGCACCCGCGGTGATCAACACGCTGATGCGACGGCCGGACGCCGCCGCGCTGGCGGCGCAATTCCATCGTGAGCGCATCCGCGGGCTGTTTTTGCGCTTCGCCCGGATCGGACGCGATTTCTGTCGGCTGGAAACGCAATGGGCCGAGCGACCGTTCTGGTCGAGGCGCAGGCACTGGCCCGATGTCGAGCCGGCACATCCGGTCGTCACACCCGCCGACGTGACCATCGTCGACATGCCGGTTGCGAACCTCGGTTTCATCGAGGCGGCCGAGGTCGTCGTTTCGCCCGAGCACCCGCTGGGCGTCTGGCACCTACGCGGCCACGCGGCCGCCCCGCTGCTCAGGGCCGCCCGCCAGTCGCAGCACGACCCGGGGCCCGCGCTCGCCAGACTCCTCGGACCGGATGCCGCCCGCGCGCCCCAGGTGCTGGCATGGATGCGCGAGCGCGGCTGGATCCACGCACCATCCGCCTGATTCGATCCGGGTGCATGTTCGTCGCTGCTCGCGCGCCGCTGTATGCTCGCCCATGACGGATCGAGAACACGAAGCTCGCTACAGGGTAAAATGCCGATCCGACGGCCGTATACTGCGGATGAACCCGATTTGCCGAGATTAGACAAGCTACTGAGCAAACTGGCGGTGATGACGGTATCGCTGTCGCTCGCGAGATTTGCGGTCGCAGAGACGCCAACAACCCCATCCAAAGCGACCACCGACAGCGCAGTGGAAGTCGCGCTGCGCATCGAAGGCCTCGAGGACGGTCCGCTGCTGCGCAACGTGCGGAACACGGCGCCGCCGAACCGGCTCGGCTGCAATGCCCAGCGGGTGCGGGTCCTGTCCTATCTGCGCAATGTCGAGGTGTCGGCACAGACCGCGCTGAGGGCCCTCGGGCATTTCAATGCTGAGGTCGAGACCCGGATCGACAGTGACGCCGGTTGTCTCCATCCGGTCGTGAGCATCACCGCCGGGCCGCCGGTGCTGATCGAGAGCGTGGACATCGTCATCGACGGCCCGTTCGAGTCCGATCCGTCGGCCCGGCGCTTCTTCGAGAACCTGAACCTCAAGGTCGGCGACACGCTTAACCAGGGGCGCTACGACAGCGCTCGCGACGACCTGATCAACCGCGCCCGCGCCCGGGGGTTCCTCGACGCACGCTACACACGCCGCACATTGTGGGTGGATCCGGACGAGAACACCGCCCGTGTCGAACTCACGCTCGCGTCGGGACCCCGCTATCGTTTCGGTGACATCTCCGCTCCGCAGGACATCCTGTATCCGCGCTTCGTGAGACGGCTGATTCCGGTGAAACCGGGCGACGACTACAGCAGCGACAGCCTCGCCGCGATCTCGAGCCATCTCGCCGCGAGCGGTTATTTCGCCGATGTGCGGGTGCGGCCCGACCTCGATCGTCGCGAAGACGAGACCGTGCCGGTCAATGTGCTGCTGACGCCGCGAAAACGTACCGCGTACGAGTTTCGGGCCGGCTTCGGCACCGATACCGGCCCACGCGTGCGCGCCGACATCGATCGCCGCTGGGTCAATCGGCGCGGCCATACCTGGAGGGGCGGCCTCGGTCTGTCGCAGCGGATCTCGACGCTGGATACGGTGTACTCGGTGCCGCACCGCAACCCGCTGACCGACCGCCTGGATTTCTTCGCGCGGACCTCCCGCGAGGACAACAACGACATCCTGTCCGACACGGCCGCAGTCGGTATGCAGGTGGTGCGTGTCCGAGGCGGCTGGACCCAGTCCGCATTCACCGAGTTCCGCTACGAGCGCACCGAGTTTGGCGACGAGGATCCGGACTCGAACAACTTCCTCCTCGTCGGTGCACGCCTCGGACATCGCGTGCTCGACGATCCATTGTTCCCGACCCGCGGACACTCTCTAAACGTCATGCTTCAAGGTGCCGCCGAATCACTGCTGAGTTCCACGTCGTTGATGCAGGGGGTCGTCAACGCCACACTGCTGCGCCCGGCGGGGAAATACATCCTCAAGGTGCGCGGCGATTTCGGCACCACCTGGGTCGACGACTTCGACGCGCTGCCCAAGTCACTGCGGTTCTTCACCGGCGGCGACACCACCGTGCGCGGCTACGACTTCGAGACGCTGGGTCCGGAGAACGACGACGGACAGGTCGTCGGCGGACGCCATCTGCTGGTGCTGAGCGCCGAAGCGATGATGCCGATCTACGGCAGCGACTGGTATGGCGCGGCCTTCGTGGATACCGGCAATGCGTTCGACTCGTTCGCCGAGATGGATCTGCAGACCGGCGCTGGCATCGGCGCACGCTGGCGCTCGCCGATCGGCATGGTGCGGATCGACGTCGCATTCCCGCTGAGCGACGGCAGCTCGTCACCACGCCTGCATCTGGGCATAGGGGCGGAGTTCTGAATATGGCGGGCATGTTGTACAAACTTTTCAGGATCGGGCTGTGGCTGGCCGGCCTGCTGATCCTGGTGGTGGCGATCACGCTGGGCGCGGTGATCGCCACCGAAAGCGGCCTGCGCGCGGCGCTGGGCAGGGCCAGCACGTTCGCCCCCGGCGTCACCATCGCCGCGGTCGAGGGTACGCTGTGGCGCGGGTTCTCGCTTTCCGGCGTGGAATACGACGATGACGCGGGCACGCGCGTGACGGTCGACCGCGTGCGGGTGGAGGTGACCTGGCCGGCGCTCGCGTCGATGCAGTTGCATGTTCGGGAGATCGCGGTGCACCGGACGCGCATCTCGCTGCCGGGCACCGAGACGCCGCCCGAGGACTCCGGCCCGCTCGACCTCGACGCGCTGATTCCGCAACTGCCGTTCTCGGTACGCGTGGACAGGCTGCTGATCGAAGACTTCGCGCTGCAACCGTCGCCCGACGCGGGGTGGCTCGAACTCACCACGCTGAGTGCGCGCGCGAGCGCGGACGCGACACGATTCGAACTCGCCGATTTCTCGCTGTCGCTCGCCGCCCCGGTGATCGCGACGCTGGAACTGGCCGCGACGATGGACGCCGCGCGCCCCCATGCGCTGACCGCGTCGGCGAAAGGCAGCCTGGAGGTGGATCAGGGGCGCGTCGCATGGGCGCTCGACACCACCGGTCCGCTCGACGCGCTGCGCACGCTGGGGCGCGTGGATTGGCAGGGCCAGGACTTTCCGGATGCCGGCGTGGACCTGAATGTGGAACATGGCTTCGATGCGGCGCGTCTGGTCGCGATCGACACCCAGGTCCTGGAGGGCGTGCTCGAGCTCGCGGGCACGGTCGAATGGTCGAACGGCGTGGCCTGGGATCTGGCGCTGAGCGGACGCGACCTCCAGCCGGTCAAACTGGTCGAGCAGGCGGACGGACCGGTCAGCTTCGACCTGACCAGCCAGGGCCGATTCGGCACCGGTGGCGTGCTGACGCACGAGACCGTGCTGAGCGATGCAAGCGCCTCCTTCGCCGGCATCTCTGTCAGCGCGCTGACGCTGGACGTCACCGGTGGCCTGGACAACGCCGAGATTCGCGCGCTGTCGATGGACGTGCTCGAAGGCAAGATCACAGCCCAGGGCTCCGCCGAATGGGGCCCTGACATCAGCTGGTCGGTGTCGGCCGAAGCGCTGAACATCGACCCAGGTGTGCTGGCCGAGGGCGCAGGCGGCAGCGTCAGTTTTGCGCTGGAAAGCGAAGGCACGCTGGACGAGGCCGGCGTGCTGTCGCATCTGAGCCGCCTGCTGAACCTGCGCGGGGAGGTCGCGGCCATTCCGTTCGACGGCATCGGCCTGAAGGTCGAGGGCGACCTTGAGCACATCCGGGTGGACGAATTCGCCGGCCGCATCCTCGACGCCGCGCTTGCCGGTGGCGCCGAGATCCGCCTGGGTGACACGCTCGCATGGGATGCACGCCTCGGTCTGGACGACGCGGACCTGTCGCGCCTGGCCGACCATGTTCAGCCAGCCATCTCGGGCACGATCGGATTCGACCTGGAAAGCCGCGGCGAACTGCGGGACGGCCAGCCGTTCCTGACCGCAAGCCTCGACCGCCTGCGCGGCAACATCGAAGGCGAGGCCCTCAGCGGCAGCATTCGCGCCGAGGTCGCGGGCGACACGGTCAGGCTCGAACCCGCCGACCTGTCGCTCGGCCGAAATCGCATCCAGGTGATCGGCACGGTCACGCCGCCCTTCGATCTGCGCTACGACATCGCGCTGCCGTCGCTGTCGGAGCTGCCGCTGCCGGAGGCGCTCGCGCTGACCGGCCGTATCGAGGGCAGCGGCACCGTGCGCGGCACGCTCGCCGCGCCCGAGATCGATGCGCGGCTTTCAGGGCGCGGCATAGGATCGACGGATTTCCGGCTCGACCACATCGACATCCAGGCCCAGGCCCAGACGGACAACGTGAACATCCGCGCGCGCCTGTCGCGAATGGAAGCGGCGGGGCAGCAGATCGACACGCTCGCATTGAACGCGTCAGGCCGACTGGATGCGCACGAGGCCGAACTCGATGCGACCACCGACTTCGGTCGACTGCAGCTCGGGCTGCGGGGCGGCGTGGTCGACGAGGCCTGGTCCGGTCAGCTGCGTCGGCTCGATCTTGGCGACACACCGGTCGGCAACTGGTCGCTGGAAGCGCCGGCGGCGCTGAGTGCGTCGGCCACCGACTTCGCGCTCGCGCAGGCCTGCCTGACGGAACAGGGTCGGACCACCGATGCAGGGCGGATCTGTGCCGCCGCCTCCCGTTCCGGCAGCGCGCCGATAAGGACCGCGCTGAATGCGAGACTGCCGCTCGCGCTGGCCGAGGAATTCCTGCCGCCGGCGCTGGCGGTCCCGGGCATCCTCGCGCTCGAAGCCAGTGCGGAGGTGGGCGAGCAGATACGCGCGGACGCGCTGCTCCGGCTGCCCGACAACCACATGATCGCCAGCGGCCTCACCGACGAACCGCTGCGCATCGATTATCGGGACACGCGGGTGCAGATCACGGTGCGCGACGATCGACTCGACGCACAGCTCTCGGCCCAGTTGCCCGATCATCTGTCGCTGAACGGCGACATCCGCGCCCGGCTCGACGACACGCAGTCGCTCGGCGGCACGCTGAGCCTCAACATGCCGGATCTTTCCTGGCTGGGCGCGATCACCCCCGAGGTGGTGAACATGTCCGGTACGGTCAATGCGGACATCGCGCTGGGCGGCACGCTGACTGCACCTGCCCCGACCGGCACCTTGCGTATCGACGGTCTCGCGCTGATGCTGCCTGCCACCGGAGTCGCCTATCGACAGGGTGAAGTCGATGTCACGATCGACGCCGCCCAGCAGCTCGTGCTTCGCGGACAACTGCGCGGAGGCGAGGGCGGCGAGGTGCGCCTGCGCGGCGAGGGCTCGCTCGCCGAGCTGCCGGACTGGCGGGCTGAGCTCACGCTCGAAGGCGAGGATCTGGCCGTGTTGCGCACGCCAGAACTGTCGGTGGATATCAGTCCCGAGATCTCGATCTCCGCCGATCACAGTCTGGCGACCGTGCGCGGGCGCGTGCTGGTGCCCGTGTTCGAGGCCGAAATCCGGACCCTGCCGGAGGGATCGGTTTCCGAATCCCCGGATCTGGCGCTGGCGAGCGCGATCGACGAGGGCGCGCTCGCGTATCGGGTTCGCACCGACATCGAGATCATCCTCGGCGACAGGGTGCGCCTCGATGGCATGGGTTTCTCGACCAGGCTGGCAGGCCAGTTGCGCCTGCGCGGCGACGAGACCGCGCCGATTGCTGCCTTCGGCGAGGTCGACCTGCGCGATGGTCGCTACGCGGCCTTTGGTCAGGATCTGCGGATCGAACAGGGACGACTGACCTTCAACGGTCCGCTCGACGATCCTGGCCTGGATGTGCGTGCGTCGCGCACGGTCGGCGAATATCAGGCCGGCCTCGAGATCCGCGGCACGCTCGGCAATCCGGTCACGCAGGTGTTCTCGGTTCCGTCGCTGGCCGAGAGCGATGCGCTGAGCCTGCTGCTGACCGGTCGGCTGCTGTCCGGCGGCACGTCCGGCGCGGACGCTTCGATGCTGATCAATGCGCTGACCGGTCTCGGCGTGTCGCAGGGCGACGAGATCGTCAGGGACATCGGTCAGACGATCGGCTTCGACGAGGTCGGACTGGACGGCAGCGAGTTCACCGTCGGCAAGCGGGTGGGTTCGCGCCTGCTGGTGCGTTATGCGGTGGGCGTGTTCGACGGCGTGGATCGTCTGATCACCGAGTACAAGATCAACCGCTTCTTCGACCTCGAGATCACGTCCAGCGCGGCCGCGCAGGGCGGTGATGTCATCTTCAGGGTGGAGCGCTGATCGCGCATCTGCGGCAAGCCGAGGATCCGACGAGCGAACGTCGGCACGTCATCGTTGTCCGACATCACATGCACGTCAGCATCCGCTGCGTTCCCATCCATGATCGACCCTCATCGATCACCGCGTCGCAAGAACAACCATGGCCCGATTGCTGATCCTGCTGATTCCCCTCGTGTTGCTGGTCAGCTGGCTGCCCGGCTGGTGGGTGCGCCGCACGATGACGCGCTACAGCGAGCCGGCCGACCGCTACTATGGCAGCGGCGCCCAGCTCGCCCGCCTGTTGCTGGACAAGCACGAGCTCAACGACGTAAAGGTGGAACTCGACGAACGGGGCGACCATTACGATCCACAGGCACGCGCAGTGCGACTGTCGCCGCACAACTATCATCAGCGCTCGCTGACCGCCGTCACCGTCGCCGCGCACGAAGTCGGCCACGCGATCCAGCATGCCGAAGGCTACGTCCCGCTCAGGACCCGTGAACACCTGGTAAAGCTCGCCGGCGCGGGCCAGCGCCTGGGCGCGATGATGATGGTGGCGGTGCCGATCATCACGGTGATCACGCGCCATCCCGCGCCGGGGCTCGTCTTCGTCGTGGCGGGCCTGCTGTCCATGGGCCTGGCTGCGGTCGTGCATCTGGTGACGCTGCCGACCGAGATGGACGCGAGCTTCAATCGCGCGCTGCCAATGCTGGAGAAGGGCGGCTACCTGCACGAGTCCGATTACCCGCATGCGCGCCGCATCCTCGAAGCCGCTGCGCTCACCTATGTCGGCCAGTCGCTGATGAGCCTGCTCAACATCGCGGCGTGGATGCGCTTCCTGCGCCGCTGAACGACGGCTCCCGCGGGGTCGCCCGGATGCCGCAGACCTTCGCAATGCGACCGGGCCATCACCGGCGGAAGGGCCTTAGAAGCCGATCGTCGGCCCGTGCCAGTCGTCGTCCCGCGGCCGTGCGCGCGCCAGCGCGTCCTCGGCACTGCACCAGCCTTCGCACGCATTGCGACCCGGCCGGCGTCGCCACAGGTTCAGCAGCCGCTTGCACTGCGCATAGAAGTGGAAGAACGCGAGTACACCGATCCGCGCCAGCCGGCCCGGTTTGCGCACCGCACAGATCAGCTTGTCGTCCGACATGCCCCGGTCGGTCAGCGTGACCGCCCCCCACGCCGTCATCCGCACACGTGTTCCGGCCGGAAGACGCGGCCCGAGCACGACCGCATCGAGCAGGTCGCCTTCCGCACCGAGCAGGCCCGGCACCGACCCATAGTTGAACGGGCATGGCAGCGGCGACACGAAGTCGACCTGCCCGGCCGAACCCCGCTTGACGAAGCCCCCGCGGGGAATCTCGATCACGACATCGAGCGGGGGCGACGAATCCGCCCCGGTCAATCGACGAGCGCCGCTGCGATCGCGCCGCCCAGCGTCGCGGTGTCGCCCGTGCCCTTGAGATCGCGCGTCAGCACGGTGGGATCGGCGCGGGCGAGCACCTTCTCGATCGCGTCGAACACCGCCTGGCCGGCTTCCGCATGACCGAGGTGGTCAAGCATCATCGCGCCGCACCAGATCTGCCCGATCGGGTTCGCGATGCCCTTGCCGGCGATGTCCGGCGCACTGCCGTGCACCGGCTCGAACAGGCTCGGATGGTGACGCTCCGGGTTGATGTTGGCCGACGGCGCGATGCCGATGGTGCCGGTGCATGCCGGCCCAAGGTCGGACAGGATGTCGCCGAACAGGTTGCTCGCGACCACGACGTCGAACCAGTCCGGATGCAGCACGAAGTTGGCGGTGAGGATGTCGATGTGGAACTGGTCGACCGCGATGTCCGGATAATGCGCCGCCATCGCTTTCACCCGCTCGTCCCAGTAGGGCATCGTGATCGAGATGCCGTTGGACTTGGTCGCGGACGTGAGTTTCCTGCGCGGCCGGGTCTGCGCGAGCTCGAAGGCATACTTCAGCACACGATCGATGCCGACGCGGCTCATGATCGTCTCCTGGATCGCGATCTCGCGCTCGGTGCCCTCGTACATCCTGCCGCCGACGCTGGAATACTCGCCCTCGGTGTTCTCGCGCACGACGAAGAAGTCTATGTCCCCTGGCTTGCGGTCTGCGAGCGGGCTGCGCACGCCCGGCATCAGACGGCAGGGGCGCAGGTTCACATACTGGTCGAACGCCCGCCGGAACTGCAGCAGCGAACCCCACAGCGAGATGTGATCAGGCACCTTGTCCGGCCAGCCGACCGCACCGAAGTAGATCGCGTCGAATCCGGACAGGGTCTCGAACCAGTCATCCGGCAGCATCCTGCCGTGCGCCAGGTA
The DNA here is from genome assembly GCF_048158365.1 of Denitraticella aggregata. NCBI lineage: Bacteria > Pseudomonadati > Pseudomonadota > Betaproteobacteria > Rhodocyclales > Zoogloeaceae > Denitraticella > Denitraticella aggregata. The sequence continues at coordinate 80,961 of NZ_JBLLNL010000012.1, forward strand.
GTAGTCGCAGCTGGAGAAATCGAAGTGCTCGAACGCGAGCCCGATGCCGAAGCGCCGCGCAGCGACCTCGAGCACGCGCACGCCCTCGGGCATTACCTCGACGCCAATCCCGTCGCCCGGGATGACCGCTATGCGATGTTTCGTCATTGTCCTGTCGCCTCGTGAAATTGGTGAGTGATGGGTCGCCTCACGCTCAGTTTAGCGGGTCCGGTATCGAAGATACGCCGGTACGGTGCGGCCCCTGACGACGAAGCGGTTCGCGCTGGATCACGCTGTTGCGCCATTACCCGGCGCTGGTCAAGTCGGTCACCCCAAACTGACGGGCTCAGGGCTGCGGCCCGCACAGGCGCTTTGTCATCTTCACGGTGCCCGGATCCTCCGGCATCGATTCGGCCGAAAAACCGAGCTGGCGACAGAACTTGAGCATCTTGTGATTGCTCGCCAGCACCAGTCCCTCCATCGTTTCGAGGCCGCGGGCGCGCGCGGCCGCAATCAGCGCGCGCATCAGGATGCCGGCCACGCCGGAGCCCTGCCACGCGTCATCGACGACGATCGCGAACTCGCAGCTGGTTTCGTCCGGATTGACCACATAGCGCGCGACGCCGACCTCCAGCTCCGCACCGTCGCGAACGAGCGTGGCGACCAGCGCGAGATGACGCACATAGTCGATGTCGGTCAGATAGCGGAGCTTCGACGCCGACAGTTCCTTGAGCGTGCCCATGAATCGCGTGTAACGCGCATCCGCGGACAGGTGGCGCACGAAGTCCTGCTCCATCGCTGCATCGGCGGCGCGGATCGGGCGGATCGTGACGAGGGTGCCGTCGAACAGATGGTGCGTGCGGCACAGTTCGGTCGGATAGTCGGCCATCTTCGTTCAGGCCCCGGGCGGGTGCTTCACGAACCAGTCGGTGATGCTGTCCAGCGTGGACAGACTGGCATAGTCGGTTTCCGGGATTTCGCACCCGAGGCGCTCGTGCAGACCGTCGATCAGGTTGAGCCAGTCCATCGAATCCAGCTCGATCTGCTTGCGCAAGGGCCGGTCGGGCCGGAGCGCGGACACGTCGGTGCCCGGTGCGATCGCCCGAATCGTGTCGAGCACCCGCACACGGATTTCATCGTCGTTCATTTCACCCATCCTCGTGTGCAAACCCGTTCCCAGCAGCCGGTCGGCCGCATCGGCGATTCCATATTGCCACTGCAGTGTGACGCCTGCGCCGCAGCAACACCCGTCGCAGGCAACCGCTGACTCACGTGACCGACGCGCATCGCCGCAGGAATGCGACCACCGCCGCGATCTCGCGCTGCAGATCGTCGAAAGACTCATGATCGCCCGCGAGCGTCAGCAGTTCAACCGCATCATGACGTCGAGCGGCATGGAGTCGATGGGCGTCCGCGACCGGCACGACCCTGTCCTGTTCGCCATGCACCAGCAACACCGGGCAGTCCAGGCGCGCGATGCTGCGCTCCGGCGCGATGTCGTCGAAGCGATGTCCGATGGTGTCTTGCACGTAGCGCAGCACGTAGCGGCCCACCGCGGCCGGAACGCGTCGCGGTGCCATCCAGCGCTGCATCATGTCGCGCGGATGAGCGAAGGCCGACACGCTGACCACCGCCAGCACGTCATGCCGGCTCGAGGCGCTCGCATCGGACCGCTTCGCCACAGCGGGATCACGCGCAGCAGCCACAACCTGATCATGCCGGTTCGCCGCCGCGAAAAGCACTGCCCCCGCCCCCACCGAATGTCCGAGCAGCGCGATCCGCCGGCGGTCGATCGCGGGCTGTTGTGCAAGCCAGTCGAACGCGTGATTCACGTCCTCGGCAAAGCGCGGCAGGGACGCGAAGGTATCACCATCCGAACGCCCATGGCAGCGCGCATCGACCAGCAGCGTGGCGAATCCGGCATGATGCAGCGGTGCCGCGATCGGCAACATCATCTGCGCATTGCCGCCCCAGCCGTGCAACACGATCACGGCCGGTGAGGGCCGGCCGGCAGTGGACCCCGGAACCAGCCATGCATGCAGTCGCTTGTCGTTCGCGGTCGGAATCCATACCGTCTCGAAGTCCAGCCCTTCGCTCGCCGGAGTCGAACACTCGGCCACGCGCGGGGCAGCGAGACTCGACCGGATCGCACGATGCGCCAGCGTGCGCCCGACCCACCACGCCAGCGGCAGCCCCACGAGCAGCGTCGCAGTCAGGGCCGGCACGCTCGGCAATCCTGCCCCTCGAGCGGTAGCAGTGCGTCCGGCCTCACTCGGGCTTGCGATCGCGGCGGGAGGCGGCGGTCATGTCCTCGTCTGCGGGGTCCGGCCCGGCCGTCACCGGCGTGGTCCGCGCAGCCGGATCGCCGGGCGGCGAACGGCGTTGCACGAAAAACCTGTACACCGCGATGCCGGCAAAGCCGGCGCTGAAGATCCAGGCCAGGAACGCGATCGTCCGACCGAGCGACTGGGTCGCCGGGTCGCCGGCGAGCAGGGCCGGTACCAGCCAGACGCCCAGCACCACGCCGCCGAGCGCGAGCCTGGCCGAGAAGCGCCAGTCGGAACGCAGTGCGATCTGGTGGAGGCGTTCGTTGCGCTTGTAATCCTGTCTTGCCACGGTGTCATCCCGGTTTCGGTAAGACGACGGGTCAGTCGCCCATCACGATGCCTTCACGGCGCGGATCGGCCCCGCTGAAGAAGCCATCGGCGGTGCGCCGGATCGCCTGAAGGCCGCTGGTCAGCTCGCGCTCGCTGACCTCATGCCCGCGCGCCTGCAGGACGTCGACCGTCGCCTGCGGAAAACGTCCCTGCTCGACGAACACCGGTCCGCCCAGCGTCACCGCATGCGGCAGGTCGATCGCGCGCTGCGCGTCCAGTCCCCATTCGAACATCGCGATCAGGGTCCGCGCAGTGTAATGGATGATGGCCGCGCCGCCCGGCGAACCGAGGCTCGCGATCAACCCGCCGCTGTCCCGATCGAAAACCAGCGTCGGGCTCATGCTCGAACGTGGGCGCTTCCCCGGTTCGACCCGGTTCGCGATCGGCCGGCCTTGCTCGTCCCGCGGCTGGAACGAAAAGTCGGTCAGCTCGTTGTTCAGCAGATAGCCGCCCGCCAGGCCCGTGCCGCCATCGGCCAATATGCGCGCGCCGAAGGCCGACTCTATCGTCGTCGTCATCGCGAGCGCATTGCCATCGGAATCGACGATGCTGATGTGGCTGGTGCCGGACTCGCGCTGCTCGGGCTGGCGCGCGCGGCTGACGGTGAGCGGCCCGGGCGTGCCGGGTGACGCACGCCCCAGGCTGGTCTCGCCGATGAGGGCCGCGCGCTCGCGCAGGTAGGCGGGCGCGACCAGCGTCTGCCAATCGCCGGCTGGCGCCTCGACGAAATCCGGGTCGGCGATGTACATACCGCGATCGGCAAAGGCCAGGCGCGCCGCTTCCAGGAAACGGTGCAACCAGTCCGTAGCCGGCAAACCGTCCTGCAGCGCGACCGACCGCGGATCGCCGACGGGATCTGTCGCTTCCAGCAGGCCCAGGATCTGCGTGATGGTCAGATGTCCGGACGACGGTGGCGGAAAGCCGCACACGCGGTAGGCCTTCCAGTCGGTGCACAGCGGCGCGCGCGACACGGCGGCATAGCCGGCGAGATCGGCCTCGGTGATCGCGCCCGCGCGTTCGGGATGGCTGTTGACGCGCGCGACCAGATCCTGCGCGATCGGCCCGACATACAGTGCATCCGCCCCGTCCTCGGCCAGCCGGCGCAGGATCGCGGCCAGGGCCGGGCTCTTAAGCACATGGCCGACTGGCCAAGGTTCGCCGTCCGCATCGTAGTAGAACGCCGCTGCGGCTGCATCGCCACGCAGCGCGTCCTCGGCGTCCAGCGAAACATGCAGGCGCGCGCTGACCGGGAAGCCCTGCTCGGCCAGAGTGATCGCGGGCACGAACAGCGCCGACCACGGCAGCCTGCCATGCGCGCGATGCGCCATCTCGAGCATACGCACGACCCCCGGCACGCCGACCGACAGACCGCTGGCCGCCGCATCCATGAAGGCCAGCGGTTGACCCTCTTCATCCAGGAAAAGTCGCTCGTCGACCGCCGTCGGCGCGGTTTCGCGCCCGTCGTAGGCCCGCACTTCACTGCCGTCGAAATGCATCAGGAAGGCACCGCCGCCGATGCCGCTCGACTGCGGCTCGACCAGCGTGAGCACCATCTGCACCGCTATCGCGGCATCGATCGCCGACCCGCCCGCCTGCAGCACCTGATAGCCGGCATCGGTCGCCAGCGGGTTCGCCGCCGCGACCGCGAAACGGCTGGTCGCCCAACCCGGCTTCTCGATGATGCCGGATGCGGTTTCGGGCTGAATGTGGGGGACGACGTAATCTAAGCCGGTGAAGGCAAGCGCGCCGGGGGGCAGCAGCAGCGCGAGCGCCAGCAGCATACCGGCAAAGGGTCTCGCATGCGATGTCTTCATGTGACAGGCTCCTTCGTGGGGGGCAGGACCAGGGCCGGCACGCTCATCCGATCGCTGCGTAGCGCTGCTCCATCTCGCGACGCATCGCCTTGCGCAATTCGGCCGCGGCGCGCCGCCTGCGTTCATCGGGCGAGAACGGCCGCAGCGGTGGTACCGACATGGGCTTGCCGATGGCGTCGACCGCAACCATGGTCAGGAAGCAGTTGTTCGCGTGTCGTTTCTCCTGGGTGCGGATGTTCTCGGCGATCACCTTGATCCCCACCTCCATCGACGAGTTGCCGGTGTGATTGACCGATGCCAGGAAAGTGACCAGTTCGCCGACATGGATGGGCTGCCGGAACATGACGTGATCGACGCTCAGCGTGACCACATAGGTCGCTGCGTAACGGCTGGCACACGCATACGCGACCTGGTCCAGCAGTTTAAGGATCGTGCCGCCATGGACGTTGCCGGAGAAGTTCGCCGTGTCCGGCGTCATCAGCACGGTCATGGTCAGTTGATGGGCGGGCATTTCCATGCTGGATCTCTCTCGCTGGGATGAACGGCTCGCCTCCACCGGCCGGAGGCTGTCCACCCGCACGCTACGTGCTCCCGACGCGTCTTGCAATACGTGGAGTGCGCGCGGAGTGCGCGCGAGCCTCAGATCCCGGCTGTGACGCCCCCGTCCACATCCACACTCGCCCCATGAATGTAGCTGGCTTCGTCCGAGCACAGAAAACGCACCACCCGCGCGACCTCCTCGGGCTGGCCGTAGCGGGTCACGCCTTGCGCGGCCCGCATCGCATCCTCCGCCTCGGCCAGGCTCAGACCCTTCTGCTGCGCGAAGGCCTCAATCCGCCGGATCAGGCGGTCGGTCGCGATCGGACCCGGGCAGACCGTGTTGATCCGTATGCCCTGCCCACGGGCGCGGTCGGCCAGCGCCTTCGTGAAATTGATCAGCGCGGAATTGACCGGACCGCCGACCGTGAACTCGGCCACCGGCGTATGCGCGCCAATGCCCGAGATATTGACGATGCACCCGCCGCTGGCGTGCAGATGTGGCCAGGCGGCCCGGCACATGCGCACCGTGCCGTGGAACTTCAGTGCGAAGCCGTCGATGAAATCCTCATCGGCCAGGCTCAGGAAGTCCCCGCGCCGGGTCGCGCCGGCGTTATTCACCACCGCATCCAGCCGTTCGAAGGCGGCGATCGCCGCGTCCGCCACGCGGCCGGGTTGCTCGGGCAGGCGCAGGTCCCCCGGGACCGCGATGGCCGGCGGCGCGCCCAGCGCCTGCAGATCGACGACCACGGACTGCAGCGCAGCCTCGTCACGCGCGGCCAGCACGCAACGGTAACCGACGCGACCGAACTCGAGCGCGATGGCACGGCCGATGCCGCGACTGGCGCCGGTGACGATGACGACCGGATGATCATTGCGCATGGCGTTTGTCGAACTCCCATACACGCTCGAAGCCCATCAGCTTCGAGAATTCGTTGAACGGATAGAGCGCTTCCTCGTGGCCCGCGGTGGAACCCTCGTCGAGGATGGTCCGGAAAGTCGAACGCAGCGCAGCACCGGCCGCGAGAAAGCCGGACGCGGGGAAAATCGCGATCCGGTAGCCGAGTTCCTCCAGCACGGCGCGCGACAATACCGGCGTGCGCCCGCCCTCCACGATGTTGGCGATCAGCGGTCGGTCGATCGCGCGGCAGATCTTCGCCATCTCGTCTTCTGATTCCGGCGACTCGACGAACACGATGTCGGCACCGGCCTTCGCATACGCCTCGCCACGCCGCAACGCCTCGTCCAGCCCGAGCGTGGTGCGCGCGTCGGTCCGGGCGATGATCAGGAAGTCGGACGAGTCGCGAGCCTCGACCGCGACCCTGACCTTCTTCACCATGTCGTCGATCGGTATGACGCGGCGCCCGGGCGTGTGGCCGCATTTCTTCGGAAATTCCTGATCCTCGATCTGGATCGCGGCAGCGCCTGCCTTCTCGTACCCGCGCACCGCATGCTCGACGTTCAGCAGGCCGCCGTAGCCGGTATCGCCATCGGCGATCAGCGGCGTGCGGCAGTTGCCGGCAAAGGTCGCGACCCGATTGACCATGTCGGTGTAGGTCGCGAGCCCGGCATCCGGCAGGCCCAGATAGGATGCCACCGTGCCGTAGCCGGTCATGTAGAGGGCGTCGAAACCCATGTCGTCCGCGATTTTCGCGGAGATCCCGTCAAAAATGCCGGGTGCGCAGATCAGGCCGGGTTCGGCCAGACGCGCCTTAAGTCTGTTGTTTGCCATGGATCTCTCTCTGAGGGGTTGGAGTGCCTATCGGCGCTCAGGCGGCGCGATGATGCAGGCGTCGGTCCAGATACAGCAGGCCGGAGCTGATCAGCACCGCGACCACCGCGAGCATCAGCACCACCGCCATCATCGTCGGCACGTCCAGCGTGCCGATCGCGTTCATGACCAGGAAGCCGAGGCCGCGCTGGGACGCGAACATCTCGCCGATCAGCACGCCCAGCAGCGTCAGCGAAAAGCCGACCCGCAGCCCGGACACCAGCTCCGGAATCGCCGCCGGCACCACCACGGTCGCGACCAGTTGCCCGCGGGTCAGCTGCAGCACACGGGCCGTCTTGAAATAGACCGGCGCGATCGTCTTGACCGCGCCCATCGTGAAGATCGCGACCGGGATGATGCCGTGGATCGCGCCGAACGCGACCTTGGCCGACATGCCCAGGCCGAAGATCAGCAGGATCAGCGGGTACAGCGTGATCTTCGGCAGCGAGTACAGCGACACCAGGATGGGCTCGGCCACCTCGCCCGACAGGCGGTGCAGACCGAGCAGCAGGCCGATCGTCATGCCACCGAGCACCGCGATCGCCAGCGCATAACCGAGCGCCGAGAAGGTCTCGCGAAAATGCGCCCAGAACGACGGAGTACCGAGCATCTGGACCGCACGCTGCGCGGTCACGCCGGGCGATGCGATCGCGATGTCGCCGGCGTACCAGTGCAACCCCTGCCACAGTGCGATCAGCACGGCCACGAAGATCAGGCTGTCGATGAACTGTCTCATCAGCGTCCCCGCCTGGTCATGATGCGGCGCTCCCACACATGGAAAAACGCATTCACGATGGTCACCAGCGTGATGATGAACAGCATCAGCGCATACATCGTACGGTTGTCGAAGTTGTTGAAGGCGTACGCGATCGAGTAGCCGAGGCCGGACGTGGACATGATGAACTCGGCCGCGATCACGCCGATGAAGGAATACGCGATCGCAAGCTTCACACCGGTGAACAGCTGAGGCGCGGCGCTCGGCAGCTTGATCATCCATGCGGTGCGCAGCGGCCCCAGGCCGTTGACTCGCGCAGTCTTCAGCAACACCCGCGGAATGCGGTCCAGCCCGTTCATCGTGTTGATGATCATCGCGACCACGCCGAACATGAAACCGATCAGGATGATCGGCGCCGCATTCAGCCCGAAGATCACCACCATCAGCGGATAGAACGCGAAGAACGGAACCGCGTAGTAGGTGGCCAGGAAGGGATCGACCGCCCGGCGCAGCCGCGGGAGCGAATGCAGCACCGCCCCGATCACGAAACCCCCGATCACCGAACTGCCGAACGCGATCAGCACGTTGCCGAGCGTCTCCGCGATGTCGGCGTTCGCACGGCCGGACTGCAACAGTCGCCACAGGTGCGTCGCCATCTCGCTCGGCGGGATCATCGTCATGCGCCCGATCACGCCGAAGCGGCACATCGCTTCCAGCGACAGCACGAAGCCGACCACCACCAGCGTGCGGATCCAGCCCGCGTGCTTCATGACCGTGCCCCGGCCATGCCGGCGGCCTTCACGCTCTCGTCGCGCAACAGGCTCCACAGGCGGCTCGTTATCTGGCCGAAGGCTTCCTCAGCCGCGATCCGCGAATCCCGCTCGCGCGACCAGCCGGTGCGGATGTCGGCGATCAGCCGGCCCGGGCGGGCCGACATCACGCCGATCCGGTCGGACAGCATGGCCGCCTCGTCCAGCGCGTGCGTGATCAGCATCACCGTCGCACCGGTCTCGCGCCACAGCCTCAGCAGCTCGTCGCCCATCAGCAGCCGCGTCTGCGCGTCCAGTGCGCCGAAGGGCTCGTCGAGCAGGATCAGGCGCGGCTGCATCACCAGCGTACGCGCGATGCACACCCGCTGGCGCATGCCGCCGGACAGCTGCGACGGATAGGCCCGGGCGAAGTCCCTGAGGCCCATGAAGCCGATCGCGTACGAAACCCGCCGTTCGATCTCGGCCGCGTCGGTCCCGGCACGGCGCAGACCGAATGCGATGTTGTCCTGCACGGTCAGCCACGGAAAGGACGCGTCCTCCTGGAACACGACGCCGATGCCCTGCGGCACCTTGCCGGCCACCTCGCGTCCCTCGAACAGGATGTGTCCCTCGCTCGGCGCCGACAGGCCGGCCAGCACATCGAGCAGCGTCGACTTGCCGCAACCGGACGGACCGACCACGGAATAGAACTCCCCGCGGGTCAGCGTCAGATCGACCGGGCCGAGCGCATGAACGCCCGCCCCGCCGTCGGTGCCGGGGTAGATACGCTTCACCCCGGTCAGCTCGGCATGGGTCTCGGACACGTCAGACCCGGCCTGCGCATCGCGCGCGAAGGCGCGACTGCGTGACGCCGTCATCGCGACCACGGAACCCGTCATGGCTCACCTCCGGCTGGTCGCGCTCACTCGAGGAAGGACGTGTCGACGAACTTGTCCCAATCGACCTTGCCTTCCACTTCGCCGATGATGCGCAGGCCGCCGATCATGTTGTCCATGGCCTCATAGTTGAGCTCGCCGGCGCCCCAGTAATTCAGCGCGATCAGGTTGTTGATCGCGCGCAGCGCCAGATCGCGGTCCATCTCGTAGTGCTTGGCCACGATGTCGGCGGTCTCCTCCGGGTTCGCATACACGAAGGCCACGCCGCGCTTGCGGGCCGCGATCAGCGCCTTGAGCGTGTCCGGATTGGCGCGCGCGAACTCGGCCGTGGTCACGCCGACCGTCTGCGTCATCTGCGGCAGTTCGTCCTGCACCATGAACACCGGGCGGAAGCGGTCGGAGAAGCGTGCCCACACCGGATCCATGACCGGTGCGGCCACCACCGCGCCCTGCTCGACCATCGTCAGGCCGGCGCCGATGCCGCCCGCCGCGATCGCATCCACCTTGACGCCATGCTTGTCGGTCACCATCGTCAGCAACATGTCGGTCACCGACTTCGGACTGGTGAAGGCGACCTTCTGGCCATCGAGGTCGGCTGCGCTCCTGATCGGCGAGTCGGGCAACGTGACCCACAGGATCTCGCCGACCGTCTGCACGCCGGTGTGCACGATCTTCAGATCGATGCCCTGGTTGATCGCGGCCACCACCGCGGCGAGCGAGACCTCGCCATAGGGCATGCTCGCCGCCATCACGTTGCGCATCGTCGTGCCACCGCCCTTGGACGTCAGCACGCCGGTGACATCGACGCCGGCTTCCTTGTAGAAACCCTTGTCGATCGCGACCGCGTAGGGCGCGCCATACATGAGCACGCCCCAGTGGGTCACGGTCACTTCGACGGCCTGTGCGGTGGATACCGCCGCCGGCGCGACCAGCGCGCTCACCCCCAGCACGGCCGCCGCAGCGATGCTGCGGCCCATTCGTGCGACGCGCGAAGCAGTCTTGCTCTTCCAGGAAGTCATTGTCAGTCTCCAGTTTGGGTTCTTATGTGTGTCGGGAACGTTGCGCCACGGTGCGCCGGTCCCGACCATACCGGCGCACGCGGTCGAGCAAGAAAACGGGGCGTTCAGTTCATTCCGGTATCAGCAGTAATCGTGCCAATCGGGCAGGATCGCCAACCGCTTGTTAAAACGCCGTAAATTTCCACCGCTCGGATTTAGGGCTGTTTCATGATACGTTCTGTCTTGTTTCCACGTTGCAATGAAACGCTCCATGAACCCTGTTCCGCGTTACACGTCCGGCCGCGGTCTGCCGCGCGTGTGCTTCCTGGGCTATCGCCACCTGACCCGACTGGTCGAGCCGATTCTCGGTGACTACGCCGACCGCATGCGGCTGGAGGTGACCGAAGGCGCGTTCGAACAGGCCCTCGCGATCGCGCGCCAGCGCATCGAAGCCGGCGAGGTCGACGCCTTCGTCAGCGCCGGCGCGAACGCGAGCATCCTGCGCAGCGAACTGGACGCCCCGGTCGCGACGATACAGGTCGAGGGCTTCGACATCCTGCAGGCGATGATCCGCGCGCGCCGCATCACCGACCGGGTCGGCATCGTGACCTACGGGCAGACCAACCCGAGGCTGGACGCGGTGAAGGATTTGCTGAAGATGGAGATCGCACAGTACGCATACCAGACCGCGGCCGATGCGCAGAACCATTTCGACGCGCTGCGCCGGGATGGCTTCGAAGTCATCATCGGCTCCAGCCTCGTGATCGAACTCGCCGAACGCTGCGGCCTTCAGGGTCTGCTGGTGTATTCGCTGGACAGCGTCCGGCGCGGGCTGGAATCGGCGATCGACCTGGCCCGGGCCGCACGACTGGAGTCCGGTCGCTACGAGCAGTTGAACGGTGTCGTGCGCAATCTTCAGGATGCGATGCTGGCAGTGGACCACCGCCATCGCATCATCGCGATCAATCCGCCGATGCAGCGCGTGCTCGGGCGCGAGGGCGAAGCCCTGCTCGGCACGCCGCTGGATGCGCTCGATCCCGAACTGTCGCTGTTGCGCACATTGGAGACCGGCGAGGACGAGCGCGCCACCGTGCGCAACCTGATGCACCGCGACTGGGTCATGAACCGCACGCCGATCCGCGAACACGGCGAGATCGTCGGCGCCGCGATCACACTTTATGACGCGCACCTGATCCAGGAGGCCGACACCAGCCTGCGCATCCTGCAACGAACGCGCCAGACCGGTGTGCACCACGGCTTCGACGACCTGATCGGCAACAGCCCCGCCTTCGTGCGTGCGGTCGCGACCGCACGCCGCTTCGCGCAGACCGACCTGACGGTGTTGCTGACCGGCGAGAGCGGCGTCGGCAAGGAACTGTTCGCTCAGGCCATCCACAACGCGAGTCCGCGCGCCGGGCAGGCCTTCGTCGCATTGAACTGCGCGGCCTTTCCGGAGGCCCTGCTCGAGAGCGAACTGTTCGGCTACGAGGAGGGCGCCTTCACCGGCTCGAGGCGCGGCGGCAAGCGCGGTCTGCTCGAGGCGGCGCACAAGGGCAGCCTGTTCCTGGACGAGATCGGCGACATGCCGCTGGCACTGCAGACCCGGCTGCTGCGCGTGCTGCAGGAGCGCGAGGTGACGCGCCTGGGCGGCACCACGGCGGTGCCGATCGATGTGCGCATCATCGTCGCGACGCATCAGCCGCTGCAGCAGATGATCACGGAGCGGCGCTTTCGCCAGGATCTGTACTACCGGATCAATACCCTGCGCCTGGAGGTGCCCCCGCTGCGCGAACGGCACAGCGACATCCAGTTGCTCGCCCGGACGCTGCTGGCACGCAGCCTGCGCCGACTGGGGTCGACGCTGGGCCCGGATCCGGTGATGGCGTCACTGGCCGGGCACCTGAAGGCATACCCATGGCCGGGCAATGTGCGTGAACTGGAAAACATCGCCGAGCGGATCGCGGTGTTCCTGCTGCAATTCGGTCATGAAGACGAGGTCGTGCTGGACGCACTCGCTCAGGACTGCCCTGAACTCTTCCCGGACGGCCGTCTGCATGCCGCGGACGATGGCGATGCGCTGTCAGTCCGGATAGACGCTGCACTCAAACGCAGCAGCGGCAATCGCAGCGAGGCCGCCCGACTGCTCGGGATCAGTCGGGCGACGCTGTGGCGGTGGCAGAGACATCTGCAGAAGAAGTGAGCACGCCTGACCGTAAAGACGAAATCGGTCACCCCGAGCGACCTGCATCGCGTCCCGGTCGATGATTGACCGGCTTCGGCTCGGGAGCGGAATCTCAGTGCCTCTGGGATCTACCGTCTCTCGTCGACCCGATGCCGCCCTTGGTCGTCGCGATTGATCTACAGCAGCTATCAGTTTGGAGACGCCAATCGATTTTACAGCTCTACGGCAACTGATCGGCCAGGAAAGTGCCTCATCTCAGCGCCGCCCGAAGGGCAAACATCGCGAAGCTGGAAACCGGGATACAGGAAAACCTGACCGGTCAAAGAAGGCTGCCCGGCGTCGGTTAGGCGATCTCTGCTTGGAGGCTAACGCGGAGGGCGATCGTGTCCCGGGGCGTGGTGTAAGAAGCA
>NZ_JBLLNL010000013.1:0-92052 GCF_048158365.1 Denitraticella aggregata
CCCGGTGTAGCACTGGACAACAAGAGGGGGGGGTCTTTTTTTTCTATTTTTTGCTCCACAAACTCCACAAACTCCACAGAAAAAGAAAGAAAGCCAGTAACGGCGCAGGTTTCAGGGCCGTCTTCGTGTTCCGCAAAACTCCACACCGCTGTGGAGTTTTTGCGGAACTCCACAGAGCCGCCAAAAAAGACAAACAGACCATCGGGAACAACAACCGGGCGCACCAACCGACCCAGACCATCGCCAGATAGTCCGAACAGCACCATTACGCACGCGCGCATAAGTTCAGGCCTCGATTGTTGGATTTCCACCAATCAACGCGCCGCGATCAAGGATGCCCCCGAGGCGCCGCCTGCGCTACCCTTCCGCCATCGCCAACACCGGAGCTCAATCATGCGATTCGTCAAGCGCGCGACCCTCGAATCCCGTGTCGGATTCCGTCTCCAGCGGGCTGGCCAGACGCTGGTCGTAACCCGTCGGTCCGGCCGCAAGCCCGAGTACGGCGTTTTGGTCGGGGACTGGGTCCAGGCCTGGGGCACGCTGGAAGAGATCGCCCGGCGCGTCGGAGCGTTGCGCGAGGACGAGGCGCTGGCCAGGCCGACCCCGCCGACCGTGATCAAAGTTTTGCCGAAAGGCGAGGCCGGCTAACCCTTCCCGCCGAACGCGAGTTTCGCGCACTTACGAACAGGCGATCCGGCTGGCAAGCTGTCTGCTCCACCCATCGACAGGAGCAGACACATGAACGCGACCACTGATCTCGACCACCTGATCAGCCAGGCCATCAGCCACAACGGATCGATCCTCCGAGGTGACCGCATGCTCGAGGCGCTCGCCGACGACACCGATCATCTGCCCGCGGACATCATCCGAACCGGTCGCGCGCAGGCTGCGCTACGAGCCGCGCAGAACCGGCCAGATCAGCCGCTGCCGGCCGATCAGATCAAGGCAATACATCGGGCAGCCGACGACATCCGGCGCCGCCTGAGAGGCTGACAGACCGCACCCCACACACCCGGCCAGCGAGCCGGGTTTTTTCTTGTCTGGCGGAGTCGTGATCCGCCGAACCAGCACACGAGCGCTGGCCATCGTGATCGCCCGGCTGCGCTACCCACACAAACGCCCATCAATAGCGGCCGTAAACGGCGAAGCCCTCAGGGCGCGACGACCGAGAGGGCTTCTGGGGCGCTAGAACCTTTCCTGCGGAAAGACGCCCGACGTCCAGCTTACCCGACAGGCAAAAAGGTGGGTGTCGTCTCCGTGCAAATAATTTATGCCAGACGAGTGAAAAGGATACCCCTATCGAAAAAATTTGGCATTGTCGGGTTGCCTACGGAGGCACAAACGCTCAAAAGGACTCAATCATGAAATCCAAATCAATCCAATACGCCGGCATGCGCTGCATCGTCGAGGACACCCGAACCGGCCGCATCGAACACCGGTATTCAAGCCGGCAGCGCACGGTTTTCTACAGCCATCCGCGTACCGGCCGTCCGCAAGGAACCTGGAACCCAACCGAGTTCAAGCCGACCGACCGGTTCCGCATCTATATCGCCTGGTGCGACTCGTGGAGCGAGTGGCTGCCGGACAACTCCCCGCGCCTCCTCGATTCTGACGAGAGTGCCGCATTGGTCGCAGCCGCCGACGCAACACGAGCAGCGGACGACATCGGGCATGTGCGCAAGACCCAGCAGCGCCGCGAGGCTGCACGCACAACCAACCACCAACAAATTCACGGAGCAATCTGATGTCCAGACGCAACCGAGGCGGAGCACTCGAAATGCTCCATGGATTCCGAGCAGGGTACGACGTGACCGGCCAGATCGTGCGTGACGTGAAGTCCGCCCGGGTCATGAAGGAAAAGCCCGAAGAGATCGAAGCCGCCAAGGTCGAAGGCTATGACCTGTCCGCACCCGGCGGTCCGCGCAGGGACGTGCAGCAGGCCAAGCCCGAGCAGGTCCAGACCCGCTTCCTCGGTCAGTCGTACGACGGCAAGCTGTCCGCCGAGGATCTGGACCGCGCCCGCATGAACGCGCTGACCGACATCCGCATGAAGCACGGTGACGTCGAAGGCGGCCTGGCCATGCGCCAATCCGCGCGCCGCGATCGGCTGACCGACATGCAGCTCGCCAACGCGGAAGAGGACCGAGCCGATCGCGTGGCCATGCGAGCAGGCAACCAGCAGTTCGCGAACGCCATCGGCTCAGTCAGCCAGTACGAGGCTGCCGGCGGTCTGCCTGCAGTGCGCCAGGAGCTGGCCCGCAACAACGCAAGCCCCGAAGAGACGCAGCGGGCCGTCGCCGCCTATCAGCAGGCCTATGCGCCGGCCAACGTCGGCAGACAGGCATCCGCCGGTCTGATGTCGCTGGATCCAGCACGAGGCCAAGCAGCCCAACAAGCGGCGATGGCCAAAGCGCGCGATGTGCTCCTCCACGACGTGGGCCGCCTCGCGATGCAGGGCAACTGGACAGGCCTCGCCGAGACGCTCTCGACCGGCTACGGCGATGCGAACCGCTACGAGGTCGTATCGCAGGGCCGCGATGGAGTGACCTTCGCAGCCATCGGACCCGACGGTCGAGAGATCGGCCGCGAGACGATCACCAGTCCGCTGCAGGCCGTCGAGCTGGCCGCAGCCTACGCCAATCCGGCGGATGCGCTCACCTACATGCAGCGCAAAGAGGAGCGCGCTGCAGCACAGGCAGACGCCCAGCGCAAAGGCCGCGAGAGCAACGCCCTGATCGCCCAGAGGTATGCCAGCGCGGAGTCCAGCCGGGCGTCTGCCGAGGCACGACGGAACCCGGAGAGCACCAACGCGATCACCGATGCCGACGTGAAGGCCCAGATCAAGGCCGTGGCGCAGGATCCGGACACGCAGGAAGACGACCCGGTCCGGCATCGCGAGCTGCTCAGGGATTACAACCAGCTGCGCCAGGCTGGGAAGAGCCCGGCTGAGGCGATGGACGAGCTGTTCTCCGGAGCAGGCGAAGACTACTCGAGTTTCTGGCAGTAAGGACCGACATGACACCGACCACCGAACAGCCGAAGCCCCGCCAGCCGCGCCCCTGGGTCGAGGTCCAGGCCGACCCGGGCTTCCAACAGCTGGCACCCGAGCAGCAGACCGCAGCCCGCCGCCAGTACTTCGATCAGGTGGTCGCGCCGCGGATCCCGGAGGTCGGCCGTCGTCGCGCAGCCTGGGACCAGTTCTCGAACTGGCAGCCGGAGCCGGCACCGGCGGAAGACAAGCCCGGGTTCGTGCGCCGAACGATCAACGCGGTCGGTGAGGCGCGCCAGGCGCTGCAGGACCAGACCAATCGCGACGACAGCACCCTCGCCCCCCAGCCGCTCGCCGACAAGCCCATCCAGCTGATCCCGCGCTTCGACAAGAAGCCGGACAGCGTCATGGCTGATCTGCCTGAGCAGCCGCGCTCTGGACCCCCGGTCACGCCGGCCGCGCGCAACCTGATCCAGCAGCTCTACGATCGCCAACCCGAGCGCCGCGCTGAACTCCTCGCGCGCCAGGACTGGGCGGGTCAGGTGGCCCGCGAGATCGACGGCGGTTATCAGAAGCTGGACCAGGCAGCACACAGCACACCCCTCGATACCCGGCGCGAGGCGCTTGTCGACCGCGCGCGAGCAGCGGGTGCCACACCAGACACCGCTGAGTCGATGGCCACCGGCGGCGATGTCCGCCTACCAGCAACAATCGATGAGCGCCCTGAGCCGCTGGCCGATCGGCTGGCCCGCATGGCCGCAGAGCAGACCGGCGAAGAACAGGCCAGGACCATTGTCCGTGGTGCCGTCGATCTGGCCGGCAGCATTGCGAAGGTTGCACCGACCACCGGCAAGATGGCACTCGACACCGCGCAGCTGATCCCGTTGATCGGTCGCGCCGCGGAGATCGGATCCGATGCACTGGCTGAAGTGATCGACGACATCGGCAGCATGCAGTCTGGCGAGATGCAGGGTCAGGCTGCACGCCTGGCCGAGGTGGTCCGGACCGGAACACCCGACCAGATCGTGCAGCTGCTTGTCCAGAACCCCCAGCTCCTGGCGGATGTGGCGATCCCGTCCGCGGGTTCCGTGTTCCTGATCGGTGGCGCAGGCTCAGCCATCGGCAAGGCACAGGCGGCCCGCTACGCCGATCGCCTCTCACCCCGGGCACTGGCGCGTATCCAGCAGCGCGCGGCCACTGAGGGTGCGATCTGGACCAACGCCGCGGTCAATGCAGGCGCGGCGTACGACGAAACCGAAGGCGGGCAGCTCGCCAAATACACCGCCGCGCTGATTGCAGGCGCTGGCACCCGGGCAGTGGGCGGCATCACCAAGGGCGGTGCAGAGGGCACCATCGCGCGCGGCGGCGAGGCGGCAGCGCGCAACCCGTTGCGCACGATCGGCGGTGTCGCAGGCCGGGAGATCGCGCAGGAGTTCGGTGAAGGCGGATCCGAGGCGCTGGGCACCCAGACAGGCGAGATCATCGAAGGCGGGCGCGACAGCTACGACTGGCGCCAGCTCGCGAACCAGGCAACGCTCGAGGCCGCAGCCGCCGGACCGATCGGTGCAGCGGTCGGCGCAATGTCCGCCCGCACTGCAGACGAGCGCCCGGAGCCGACGCTGGCCGATCAGATCGACGCCACCCGCTGGGATCCACGCGACATCGACCAGGCCGCGCGCGCCGCACTCTCACCCGAACAAGGCCAACCGGCTACCCTGCCCCGCCCCGCTGCACCAGCCATCCCGCCCGAGCTGGACCAGATCCGCCGCGAACGTGACGCCGCAGCAGCCGCGACTGGCGATCCGATCGAAGCCGTCGTCGTCGATCTCGAGAACCGCGCGATGGTCGAGACGTGGCTCCGCAGCCCCGAAGGTCAGCAGGCTGAAGCCGAAGCCGGCGCACTGGACACCGCGCAGCTGCTCGACCAGGCCTTCGCAGCAACCCGCCCGATCGTTTCGGCCACCGGTCAGCCGTTCAGATCCGAGCGCCTGGCTGCGATCAGCGCGAAGCAGCGCGGGCTTGATGCGGTCCCGATCCCGGTCGAAAACGGTTGGGGGCTGGTGCCGGTCCAGCAGGTGCAGGCGAACATCGAACAAGTACAGGCGGACATCGAGCCGACCCAACAAACGCAGCCCGACCCGATCGCGATGTTCGAAACCGAGCAATGGGCCGAACCGCTGCTCGGCGCACGCGGACCGTTCCGCACTGAACGCGCGGCAGCGATCAGTGCGAAGCAGCGCGGCCTGGACATGATCCCGGTCGAGGTCGAAGGCGGCTGGGGCTTGATCCCGAGCACCGCAACACCGGCCGGCATCGAGGCCGAGCCGGTCACACCGCCCCCGCCACCCGCAACGCTGACCCCAGCCCAGTTCGAGCAGGCACAGGCCGCGATGGCCAACGTCGCCGATGCGTTCGCCGACCGGCCGACCGACGCCCACACGGTCCGCAGGCAACGCAACGAGCTCCGGAGCGCACTGATCAACAGCGGCATCGCACCGAGCGCCGCGAAGCTGATCATCGATGAGGCGACGACGATCCGGGCGCGCGAGTTCGGCGATCGGCTGCACGGGTTCCTGGCGCCGCGGAACGTGCTCGCCGCGATCGAGCAGCTGGGCATCGCACCCACGGCGCAGATCAACCCGGTCGAGATCGACACCCGTCGCGACCAGGTCGTCGCCCGGATGGACCAGATCGAGGCCATCGCTGCCGCACGCCGCGAGTCAGGCGATGCTGTCGGTCTGCCCAGCCCCGGCGAAGAGGTCGCAGCCGCACAGACTCGGCTGCAGGCGAAGATCGACGCGCGACGTGAGCGGGCGCCGACCCGCGCACCGGCCGATCCGGAGGCCTTCGCCAAGTGGTTCGAGGGATCGCAGGCCGTCGATGACGACGGTAACCCGATGCGCCTGTATCACGGCACCCGGTTCGGATCCACTGCCGCACTGGTCCCGACCTACCACGACGAAACCGGCGGGTTGCGTGGCATCGCCTTCACGCCCGACCGCGAGGTGGCCGCCCGTCACGCGAACAACACCGAACGGCCGCCATCCGGACAACAGCCGCACATCATCGAGGCCTTCGTACAGGCGCCGGTGCTCTACACGTTGCGTGAGTTCCAGGCTCGCGCGGCTCTGCACTACGACACCGACTACAGCAACCTGACCGAGGCGCAGGTCGTCCAGTTCGCGCGCGACAACGACATCCGGGCCATCGATATGTCGGAGGTCGGCGAATCCGGCGAGGTGTTCGTGCTGGATCTCTCCGCGATCGGGCTTGTGGAGCCGACCAACGAGGCTGCACCCGCCCCCCGCTTCGATCGCCAGGCGCCGGCACCCGCAGCCCGACCCGCACGCACCCGCAGCGATGGCCGGACCGCACTGCTGGCCGAGATCGAGCAGGCCCGCACGCGCACCGCACCGGCCGAGCTGGTGGCTGAATACAGCGCACTGCTGGCCGAGGCACAAGACGCTCGGCGCCGCGCTGGGTTGAAGAAGACCAAGCAGGCCGAGGCCAAGCAGCTCACCGCCCGCGCCGACGTGCTCGAGGACACGATCCTGCCGGAGCTGCGCGAGCGGATCGGCTACGTGAATTTCAAATCGGCGACCGGCAACTACCGGATCCTGAACACGCCGGACAACTTGACCGAGTTCGCCAAGCGGGTGAGCAAGACAGCCGCGTTCAAGCAGCTGCCCAAAGTGGAGACAGTCTATGACAGCATCGAAACCCGACCGGGCACCACCGAGGCACAGCGCACAACTGGACGTCGCGCTCTGGACGCACTTGTGGATTCGATCAACCGCCGGTCTGGCGGAGGATCCGTCTCCGTACTGGGTAACGCGCTCTACGCCGACTTCACCGAGCGCGGAGGCACCACCCTCGTCGGCCAGGTGATCGAGAGTCCGGCCGATCTGGCGACCCTGGCGCAGGTGTTCCGGGATCCGCGCTTCGAAACGTTCCGCGCGATCTACCTGGACGCAGACAACCGGGTCGTCGGTGAGGCGGGCTACAGCTCACGCCTCCCGGCTGCGGTCCATCTACCGAACGACATCGAGGCCTGGATCGACCGCGACCGCACCAAGTTCGGCGCGAGCAAGTACTACGTGTTGCACAACCACCCGTCCGGCACCGCGAAGCCCAGCGATTCAGACCTCAACCTGACCCGCGCCATCGCGGACAACGCACATGGATTCGCGGGCCACGTCGTGATCGACCGCAACGAATACGCGGTCATTGCCAAGGACGGCAGCTTCGACGTGATCCAGGCGCCCGAACTCGACAGCATCGATTTCAACAGCAAGCCGACCACCCCGCACCGCCTGCTCGGCCTGAAGATCGCCCGCCCGGTCGATGTGACCATGATGGCCAAGGCGCTGCAGACACCTGACGGGCACGCCACGCTGATCCTGACCCGGCGGGATGGCAAGGTTCATCTGATCATGGATGCACCGATGGCCCTGCTCCAGGACGCAAGCCGCGCCGGTGTCGTCCGGGCGAAGGCCTTGATGCGCCGCGCAGCCCGCGCGACAGGTGCAGGCGGCCATCGGTTCGTCGTGCTGCCCGACGGTGTGCCGCTCGAGTCGCTCACCCATATGCTGACCGCCGGCATCGTGATCGATGTCGTGTCGCCCGATGGGAGCTCGCTGCACGAGCGTATCGGCGCCCGCTGGCCCGGCGATTTTCTGGACCGGGCAACCCGTCGCGCGGCTCAGGTCCGCGAGCAGGCCAGCCCCTACAAGCAGCCACCCCCAGCCGAGACAAAGGCCCGGGCGTTCCAGCGAGTGTGGCAAGACAAGTTCAACCGATTCACCGTGATCCAGGACTGGCTCAAGTCGCAGGGCGTGAAGCTCACCGAAGGCGCGAATGTCTATCGGGCCGAGGAACGCATGCATGGCCGGACCGCGACCCGCATGGAGGATTTCCGCGAGAAGCGGGTGAGGCCGATCGTGCAGAAGATCCGCGACGCCGGGTTGAACCTGGCCGAGGTGGCCGACTTCCTGCACGCACAGCATGCCATCGAGAGGAACCGCCAGATCGCGAAGATCAACTCGGACATGCCTGACGGCGGATCCGGGATGACCGATGCCGAGGCCGCCGCCAAGCTCCTCGAGTACCGCAAGAAGCCGGAGCTCGCCCAGCTGGCCAATGAGCTGCGCGCGATCACCGATGACACCCGCGCGATCCTGCTGCGTGCCGGGCTGATCACTCAGGAGATGAGTGATGCCTGGACCGGTGCGTACCAGCACTACGTCCCGCTCAGAGGCGGACCGGACACCGACGCATCGGTGCAGGGCACAGGCAAAGGCCTGACGGTCAAGGAAAAGCAGAAACGTGCGCTGGGCCACGGCACCCGCACCGAGGGCGAGTGGATCATCGAGAACATCCTGCAGTCGCATGAGCGCGCGATCCTGCAGTCCGAAAAGAACCGGGTCGGGCAGCATCTGCTCAAGCTGGCGATCGAAGCCGGGGATCCGGACCTGATCACCATCGGACAGCCGGTCAGGCGTCAGGTGCTGCGCGATCAGAAAAGCTACGTGGTCGAGTACCGCGGATCCACGGTCGAGACGTTCCGCAACCTGGCCGATGCACAGCGGTGGGTCGGTCAGCAGAACCGCGCGCCGGGGGACTTCAAGATCCGCACGAGCCACGACCTGGACGTCGTGCTGATGCCCACACCGGTGCTGGATCCGTCGGAAACACAGGTCTATGTGAATGGCCACGCGATCCGCGTTCAGTTCAAGGATGAGCTGCTGGCCCGGGCCTGGAACAACATGGGCGCCGAGCACATGAACGTCGTGTTCCGGATCGCGCGCGGGATCAACACCTGGTTGAGCAAGGCCTATACCGGCTACAACCCCGAGTTCCTGGGCGTGAACGTCGTGCGGGATCTCTCGACCGGCCTCGCGAACATCACCGGAGAGGAAGGCGCAGCGTTCGCCGCGCGCGCGCTCGCCCGGTATCCGAAGTCATTCGCCGAGCTGCTCCGGTATGCCTGGACCGGCAACGCATCGAACTCGATCGCAGCCTATCGGGCGGACGGCGGGACGACCGGTGCAGCCTACCTGTCGGATCTGGAGCGCATCGGCAAGGACATCGATGTCGCGTTCGGCAAGTACGCCGGCGTGCTCGAAGGCTATCGCTCCGGCGGGCCGACCAAGGCCGCGCGGGTGGCCGGACAGATCGCGCTCGATGCCGCGGTCGGCTGGATCGAGAAGCTCAACCAGGCGGGCGAGAACGCCATGCGACTGGCGGTCTATCGGGCTGCGGTCGAGGGTGGCAAGACTCGCGCGCAAGCAGCGGCGCTGGCCAAGAACTCGACGGTCAATTTCAACCGCAAAGGCGAGGTCGGCCAGATCGCCAGTGCCCTCTATCTGTTCTTCAACCCGGCCGTGCAGGGCACCGCATCCATCGCACACGCGCTCTTCCAGGCCAAGCACCGCCACCAGGCGCAGGCACTGGTCGGCGGCATGATCGGGCTCGGATACTGGATCGCGGCCTCGATGGGTGGCGGTCCCGAGGACGAGTGGGAGAAGGTCGGGCCATTCGCACACGAGCGGTTCCTGCATATATGGAAGGGCGACGGCTGGGCCCGGATCCCGATCCCGTACGGCTATGGCTTCTTCGTCACGCTCGGCCGGCAGCTGCAGGCCATCGAAGCGGGCGGGGATCCGACGGCCGCATCGCTACGGATCGCCGAGTCTCTGGTCGGCGAATTCACGATCTGGGGCGGTGCAGCGGATCCCGATGGAGATGAGCGCAACATCCTGTTCCTGGCACCGACCCTCGTGCAGATCCCGGGCGCGGTCCTCATCAACCGCACCGGGCTGGGCTCGCCGATCTATCCCGAAAGCAAGTTCGACGAGAGCAAGCCGGACAACCAGAAGATGTGGCGGGCGACCCAAGGGACCGCATGGGCCACGACAGCTCGTGAGCTGAACGCGATCACCGGTGGCAACGTGGTCGAGAAGGGTTGGCTCGATGTCAGCCCGGAAACACTCAAGTACTTGTGGCGCACGGCGACCGGCGGTGCGGGTCGATTCTTCACAGACAGCGCCCAGCTCGCCTGGAACCTGACCGTCGAAGGTCTGCCCGTGTCGGACATCGAGACGCGCGAGGTGCCGCTGGTCCGCAAGTTCGTGCAGGACGAGAACGACATCCGCGGCGCCCGCTCCCGGTTCTGGGAGCATGCGACCGAGGTCCGGGAGGCCATCGAGTCATTCCGCCGGGCGAAGAATCTGGTTGATGCCGATGTCCGCCGGACCGAGATGATCCGCGTGCGCGAGGAGCAGCGCGAGCGGCTGGCCCTGTCGAAGGTGACGGACCGCTACATCAAGCTGGTCGCAGCGAAACGCGACCGGATTCAGGCCGTCATGGCCGACCAGAGCAAGACGCTCGCACACCGGCGGGCTGCGGTGCGCGTGCTCGAGCGTGAAGAAGCAAAGATCTACGACGCCTATGTCGAAATTTTCAAGAGGAAAACACAATGAGTCAGGCAGATCTCCTCCAGGCCCGCGGTCAGATCGTCGAGGCCGCCACCCTCGCGGTCCTGCGTCGTGATCCGGACGAGTGGCTGGCGACCTTGGACATCGCCCAGCAGCTGCAGACCGAGTGGCGACCGTTCGGCTTCGCGCTGCGCCGGCTGGCGTGCCGCGGTCTGGTCGATGAGTCGATCATCACGGTACCCGGCAAGGGCAGATTGACCGAGGAGCGCAGGCTCTACAAGTTGAGGACCGTCGAGCAGATCGATCTGCCGAACCATCCGCTGTATCCAACGATTTATCCAATCCCGCCCGGTGCTGCCCGCCGGGTTTTCGGGCGCGCGAGTGCCGTGCCCCGTTCAACACCCAGCAAGGAGTAAGTCATGTACTGGTTGAAAGAAGATCTCGAGCGCCAACATCGACAGGCAGCGCGCGCCCTGTCCGACGCGGCTGTCGGCGATTTGCCTGCGGTCGTCGCAGCCCGCGAGAAGCTCGCCCGCGCACAGGCGTCCTACGACGCGGCGCAAGCGACGGTCCCGCAGGTGGATACCGGCGACCTCGACGAGCGGATCTCGTCGGCACGCGCCCGCGCAGCGGACCTGACCAAGAACCTGCCGGAGCTGGCCTACAGCGATCTGCTCGCCGGCGATCTGGACATGACCAGCGCCACCGCAGCCCGTGCGGAGATCACCCGGCTCGAGCTGCTGGCCACCGATCTGGACGCTGCCCGCAACCTCTGGTATCGCCGCGAGGGCACCCGCAACATGTCCGCTGCACAGGCTGGCGCAGGCTTGCGTGCGGCTCGCGAGGCACTGACTGTGGCCACCTTCGCCGCGAAGCTCGACGTCGTGCGCGATGAGGCTGCCCGCAAGGCTGATGCTGAGCGGACGGCTCGTCTGGCCCGCAAGGCGGAGGCGGCAGCATGAAGACGCTGAAGACTGGCACGCCGGTCACCGATCCGGCCATCATCGAGCGGCACTTGCAGCAGCGCCTGGCTGAGCTGCGGCGCACGACCAAGGCGGATCCGTTCTCGGCGAAGCTGTTGGCTTTGCCTGAGGTGGTCGATGTCCTGCGCGAAGAGATCCGCGCGCAGCTGGCCAAGGGTGAGGTCGATGTGTCCGAGTCCGAGGTCGGGCTCGCTGGAACATCGACCAGCGCGAAGGAGGCCGGGCGGAAGTTGCAGGCAGCGATCGCCGGTGTGTGAACGATGGTCCGTGTAGCACGGCGGGTGTCGTGCTACACGGATACTGCTACAGACACCCGGAAAGTGAGTGACCTAGGGAGCGTGGGGACAACTCTGGGGGCATGTTGAAATAAAGAGACACTCACCCCTTTATTTTTCGTGCCTGAAAGACGGTTCTCCCATTCCTGCCGGGGGACCAAAACAATCGGATCCGGACGCCAACGCCGATCTACAAGCGACCCAGCATCGCCCGCAGGTACTGGATCGGGATCGCATAGCTGATCCCGGACGGATCGCTGAGCACGTTTTCCTTGGTCGACTTGATGAAGACCATGTTGATGACGCCGATCACACGGCCGCTGCCCGGCTCGAACACCGGGGAGCCGCTGTTGCCCGGGTAGGCGGTCGCGTCGAGCTGGAAGATCTGGAACGGGTCGGTGCCGAGGCGGCGGATCAGCGCGGGGTCGAGTTCGCGTGCGCGTGCCTGCGGGATGCCGATCGGCGTGATCGCGGCGATGATGCCGCGATGCGTGACCGGTGTGAATCCGAGCGCATTGCCGATCGGAAAACCGGTGAAGGCAATGTCCTGGCCTTCGCGCACGGTCGCGTCCGACAGGGCCAGTGCCGGCAATGAGGCACCTTCGATACGCAGCACCGCCAGATCGCGCCCGTCCTCGCGCGCGGCCACGGTCGCCGGCCGCACCGCCACAGCACCGGGGTTGTCGCCCGGCACCGCGATCGCGATGGTCTCGAGCTGATCCGACGCGAGGGCCTTGGGCAGCACGTGCGCGTTGGTCGCGATCAGACGACCGTTGCCGACGACGAAGCCGGTGCCCAAAAACTTGAAGGACGGGTTGCGGGTACGCTGGAAGGTGCCGACCGCGACGATGGACGGTTTGACCCTGGGAATCGTATCGACCAGCGCCGCGCCGGCCTGACGCGGCAGGATACCCGCCGCGAGCAGCCCGGCCGCACCGACGAGGAAGCGTCTGCGTGACGACTCGGGCCCGGGCGCATCCAGGAGCAGCCTCAAGAGCCGGCCTCCGCGACGCGCGTCGCGCGCAATGCGGCCAGCATCGTGCTCGGCTGCACCACGTCGTGGTCATACGGATGGTCGGCACGCTGCACGATGCGCATGATGCGATCGACGTAGGCCCGCGTCTCGGCGAACGGCGGCACGCCACGGTAGCGCTCGACCGCCCCCTCGCCGGCGTTGTAGGCGGCCGCGGCGAGCGCGATGTCGCCTTCGAAATACGCCAACAGCCAGCGCAGATAGGAAAGCCCCCCGCGGATGTTCTGCTCGGGGTCGAAGATGTCGGACACGCGGAAACGCGCCGCGGTGTCCGGGATCAACTGCATGACCCCCATCGCGTTCTTGGGCGACACCGCTTGCGGATTCAGCGCCGACTCGGTGATCGCGATGGCCAGCGCGAAGCTGGGACTGATCCGGTATTCGGGGGCGAGTTCGACGACCATGCGCGCGATCCGCTGCCGTTCCGGCGGCATGCGACGAATCCGTTCGTCGAGATTCCATGTGCTGTCCGCGAGGCACGCAGGCAGCGACGCCTGCGTCTCGCCGGTGAAGCGCAGCATCCGCTGAGCGTGTTCATGCCCCCGCTTCGCGGCCAGTCCGAACAGCCCGCCCGCCACCGCGTCGTCGCGCTCGACCCCGCGACCGTTGGTATACATCCAGCCCAGCGAGAACATCGCTTCCGGGTGCCCGAGCCGGGCTGCTTCGCAATACAGCCTGGCGGCCTGCTCGGGATCCCGGGGCACCCCCTCGCCGTGTTCGTGCGCCAGCGCCTGACGGATCAGTTCGCCGGCCTGCTTCGAAAAGGCTTTGTCGACCGGCGCCGTCGCGGCGAGCCGGATGCCGCCGTCGCTCGCCGACGCAAGCACACAGAACCCGGCACACAGGCCGCTCGCGAACAGTCGCAACGCAGACCTCATGCTGCGTAATGCGACGGTTGCGGCGACGGTGCGCTGTACGCGGTCCATGAATGATTTGTAGCAGAGCTGGGTCACAGACGCCAGACGCGCACACCCGCGGCCGACAGCGCCGCCGGGTCGTAGCTCGACTTGACGTCTACGAACACGCCCGAAGGCAACAGCCGGTCGAGCATGCGCTCCAGCGGCATGCCCACATAGCTCTTGTGCGACACCGCCGCCACGATCGCGGAGGCCTTCGGCAGGGCCTCCCAGTCGAGCAGCTTCACGCCGTATTCGTGCTCGGCCTCGGCCGGTGCCGCCACCGCGTCATGCACATGCACGCGGCAGCCGAAGCTCTCGAGTTCGCGGATCACGTCGATGACCTTGCTGTTGCGCAGGTCCGGGCAGTCCTCCTTGAAGGTCAGCCCGAGCACGATCACGTCGCAGCCCTTGATCGAATGGCCGGACCGGATCATCTCCTTGACGGTCTGCTCGGCCACATACTTGCCCATGCCGTCGTTGATGCGACGCCCGGCCAGGATCACGTCGGAGTGATAGCCGAGCATCTCGGCCTTGTGGGTCAGGTAATACGGATCGACACCGATGCAATGCCCGCCGACCAGACCTGGGCGGAAGGGCAGGAAGTTCCACTTGGTGCCGGCCGCCTTCAGCACTTCCAGCGTGTCGATGCCGATGCGGTGGAAGATCAGCGACAGTTCGTTCATCAGCGCGATGTTCAGGTCGCGCTGCGTGTTCTCGATGACCTTGGCGGCCTCGGCGACCTTGATCGAGCTGGCCGGATAGACGCCGGCGGTGATCACCGAACCGTAGATCTCGGCCACCTTGTCCAGCGTGGCCGGGGTGTCACCGGACACCACCTTCACGATCTTGGTGACGGTGCGCTCCTTGTCGCCCGGGTTGATCCGCTCGGGCGAATAGCCGGCGAAGAAACCGTCCTTCCACTTCAGGCCCGACTCGCGCTCGATGATCGGGATGCAGACGTCCTCGGTCGCGCCCGGATACACGGTGGATTCGAACACGACGATCGCGCCGGGCTTGAGGTTGCGACCCACCGTCTCGGACGCCTTCACCAGCGGTGTCAGGTCGGGCTGATGCGCTTCGTCGACCGGCGTCGGCACCGCGACGACGATGAAATCCGCCTCGGCGATCACCGCCGGGTCGGTGTGGCACTGCAGGCCGGTCGCGGCGCGCAGATCCTCGCTGGACACTTCGCCGGTCGGGTCGATGCAGTCGCGATAGGCCGCGACCTTGTCGGCCGACAGGTCGAAACCCAGCGTCGTGTACTTCTTGCCGAACTCGACCGCGAGCGGCAGGCCCACGTATCCCAGTCCGATTACGGCAATGGTGGTCATCGAATGTTTTCCCTGTTGTAGCTTCGAACAAAAGCGTGAGCGAGGTTCAAGCACCCGTCCCTCCCCCTTCAAGGGGGAGGTCAGGAGGGGGATGGGTTACGGCAGCGGTTGTGCAACCCATCCCCACCCCAACCCTCCCCTTGAAGGGGAGGGAGCAACGGCGCGCTTATCCTATCGACATCGCCAATTGATTGCCGCCTTGATCAGTGAATCCGTTCAGTCAGTTCGATCCGATTCACAGCGTGCCCTTCAACCGGGTCGCCTCCGAGTGCATTGCAGTGCCCTCCGGGGCCAGCCGGATCACCTCGTCGAGTTCGCGCCCGGCATCGGCCTTGCGGTCGACCTCGATGTAGGAGCGGGCGAGGTTGAGTCTGAGCGCCGGCTGATTCGGCGCCGTGTCGACCGCCTTGCGCAGATTCGCGAGACCGTGCTCGTGGTCACCCTGCTCCATCTGCAGCATGCCCAGCGTGTCGAGGATCGCCGGGTTTTCCGGCGCCAGAGCAAGCGCGCGTTGTGCCAGCGGGATCGCATCCGGCTGTTTCAAGCGCCCCGCGACCCAGGCGAGGTTGTTAAACGCCAGTGCGTTGTTCGGCTGAATCTCGATGATGCGCCGATACAGGCCCTCGGCCTCCTCAAGACGCCCCTGTGCAAGGGCATACTCCGCGAGGTAGGTTCGCATGACCACATCCTGCGGCTGTCGCTCGAGCAGAGTCTGAGCCGTCTTTGCCGCATCATCGAGTTTGTCCGCACGCAGCTGGGCACGATGCAGCTTGACTGCCACGCCAGCATTGGGCGATCGTTCCAGCGCCCTCTCAAAGGGCGAGATGGCTTGGGCCCAATTGCCGGCAGTGGCTTGAACATCGCCCTCGAGCATGTAGCCAAGCGCTGAATTCGGGAGGAGGCTTTGGACTTGGCGCGCTACGGTCAAGGCGTCCGCAGGGCGTTGGGTTTCTAACAGCACAGCAATCAAGCGCTGGTGAGCGGCGACCAGGTCGGGACGCAGCGCCAAGGCACGGCGCAGCGACTGCTCTGTTCCAACAATGTCCCCGGTTGCGCGTTGGGCATCAGCCAGTGCCACCAGTGGCCCCGGAGCCTGCGTTTGCACTCGGACGAGGCGATTCAGCGTCGACACCGCCTGCTGACGCTCCCCCGTCGACATCTGCGCCTGCGCAAGAACGGTCAGGCCATTCGGTTCATCCGGTTGCGCGGCAACGAGTTCCTGAGCAAGCGTGCGGGCGCGGGTGGCTTCATTGTTCTCGAGCAAGTGCCTGGCCATTGCGACCTTTGGCGCACGAGCCGTCGGGTTCGCTGCTACTGCACGTTCGAGCGTCGCACGCACGTCGGCGGGCGGCGATCCGGTCTGAGCCTGCACTTGGGCCAATAACAAATAAGGATTCGGATTGGACGGATCTCGAGCGATCATTCCTTCGAACCTCTGCTTCGCATCATCGGAACGGCCCTGTGCGAGATCAAGCCGGGCCAGATTGATCAACGCCGTGACGAATCCAGGGTCAAGTTCCAGTGCGCGTTCGAAAGCAAGCCGAGCACCGTCGATCTCCTGTCTCGCGATCATGAGCCCGCCCTTGAGATTGTGGGTCTGCGGGTTGTCCGGTTCCTTACGTTCGAGTTCCTCAAGAGCCTCAGCAGCCTTGTCGAACTCACGATTCCGAAGGTAAACGAGGATCAGAGCGACGTCGGGTTGCGCTAGCCTCGCGTCGAGACCCGAGGCGTTTTCCAGATCAGCCAACGCCTGCTCGACATCACCCGCTGCATATCTCGCCACTCCAAGTCGGGTCAGAGCCTGCACATCCTCGGGATTGGCGGTGGACACGCGAGCAAAATAATCGGACGCCTGCTCGAAATCCCCGGTCGCCAGGAAGATCTGCCCGGCCAGTGTCATCGTCACCGGGTCGTCGGTACCCGGTCCGAGTAACGGTTCGACGAGCTCGCGTGCGCGGACGGTTTCGCCGCGAGCGAGCAGCGAAGCCGCCATCAGCCGGCGAGCCAGCGGTTGGCCGGGCGCACGGGCGAGCACACGCTCCAGATGCGCCTGCGCGCGGACATGATCGTTCAGCCGCAGGTAGATGCTGCCGGCCAGCAGTTCAGCCGGAAGATGCCCGGGAAGCAGACGAAGAACCTCCTCGATACCATCCCGCGCCTCAATGACCCGATCGCGGCGCAAGTCCACGAAGGCCCTCAGATAGAGCGTCGACGGATCGCGCGGCGCAACCTCGATCATGTCGGCCAACCGTCGCTCGGCGTCATCGATGCGCTCGAGCTGCAGCAAGTAGGAGATCAGTGCAAGATGGTACGCGGGTGCGCGCGGCTCGGCCTTGATCGCGGCCTCGAGGGCCGCGACCGCTTCGTCGGGTTGGTTCTGCGCAGCATATACATCCGCCTTCAACGCATGCGCCTCATGCGTATCCGGCTTCAGCGCCAACGCGGTATCGGCATCGGCCAGCGCGCCGTCGAGGTCGCCACCGAAAAGCTTCGCGCGCGCCAGCCCGACCAGCGCCATCACGTCCTGCGGATTCTGCTGATGCGCGGCTTCGTAGAATGTGCGCGCCTCCTCGACGTTGGCCTTGGCCAGATGGGCGTCGCCGACGTTCGCGAGCAGCCGCGCCTGCGCGGCCGCATCACCGAGTTCCCGTTCGGAGAAGGCTGCGATCACGCCGTCGAAATCACCCGACAGCACCATCGCGCGCGACAGCAGCGGCACGACCTCGACCTCCGGATAGCCCGCGTCGGACGCCCGGCGCAGTTCCCGGAGCGCGCCCGGGATGTTGCCCTGCTCCAGATAGACCTTGCCGAGCAGGAAGCGCGCCTCGACCAGGCTACCGTCCTTCTGGATCGCGTTCTTCAGCTGAATGCTGGCGGCGTTGATGTCGTTCCTCGCGAGGAAGTCCTTGGCCGAACCGAGCATGTCCTCGGGCGAGTCGGCACACGCGGTGAGCACGACCGCGGAAAACAACAGCGCAAACAGCCGGCTCACGCCAGGCCTGCGCTGCGCGCGCGAGGAAAGCATTTTATTCTCAGGCATCTCAGCCCTCCCTCTTCAAACCGAAACGGTTCATCATGTCATAAAGCGATGGCCGGCTGACGCCGAGGATCTCGGCGGCCCGGGCGATGTTGTTGTTGGTGCGTGCGATCACGCGGATCACCGCCTGGCGTTCGGCCGCCTCGCGCACCTGGCGCAGATTCAGCTTCGAAAGATCGGCCTCGGCCGCCTCCAGGCCGAGGTCGTCCGCCGTGATCTGGGTACCATCGGCCATGATCACCGCGCGCTTCAGGCAGTTCTCGAGTTCGCGGATGTTGCCCGGCCAGTCGTGCGCCTCGATCGCGGACAGCGCGTCGTCCGACAGCGACAGCGTCGGGCGTCCGTTCTCGCGGCAGAAGCGCTGCACGAAGGCATGCGCGAGCAGTGCGGCGTCGCCGTCGCGGTCGCGCAGCGGCGGGATCTCGATGACGATCTCGGCCAGCCGGTAATAGAGATCCTCGCGGAACTGCCCGACCCGGATCAGTTCCTTCAGGTCGCGATGGGTCGCGCATACGATCCGCACATCGATCGGGATCTCCTCCCGTCCGCCGATGCGCTCGATGACCCGCTCCTGCAGAAAACGCAGCAGCTTGGCCTGCAGCGCCATCGGCAGGTCGCCGATCTCGTCCAGGAAGAAGGTGCCCTTGTTCGCGCTCTCTATCTTTCCCGGCGTCTGCTTCGCCGCGCCGGTGAAGGCGCCCTTCTCGTAACCGAAGAGCTCGCTTTCGAGCAGGTTCTCCGGAATGGCGGCGCAATTGACCGCGACGAAGCGCTGTTTGGCGCGCGGCGACAGCGAATGCAATGCGCGCGCGAAGACCTCCTTGCCGGTGCCGCTCTCGCCGAGTAGCGCGATGGTCGCGTTCGCGGATGCGACCCGCTCCACGGTGCGACACAGCTTCAGCATGGCCGGATCGCGCGTGATCACGCCGGACAGCGCACTGTCCTGGCGCTCGCGCAGGCGCTGGTTCTCCATCTGCAGGTCGTGCAGGCGGAAGGCGCGATCGATGGTCAGGTTCAGCAGATCCGGCTCGAAGGGCTTGCCGAAGAAATCGTAGGCGCCCATCGCGACCGCCCTGACCGCGTTGTCGCGATCGTGCTGGCCGGTCAGCACGATGACCTTGGTGCCCGGCGCGAGCGCCAGCATCTCGGTCAACAGCCTGAAGCCCTCGGTCACGTCGTCCGGTGCCGGCGGCAGGCCCAGGTCCATCGTGACCACGGCCGGCTCGTGACGGCGCAATTGCGTGATCGCGCTCTCCCGGTCCTCGGCCACGATGGTTTCGAATCCGTCGAACGCCCACCGCATCTGCTTCTGCAGCGTGGGATCGTCCTCGACGATGAGAAGCGTTCGTTGCTTGTCAGTCATGATTGCCTGCTTGGACCGGCGCCGGGCCATCGGCTTCGTTCAGGCGTTCCGCCATCGGAAGCAGAATGATGACGCGCGTGCCCCGCCCTTCTTCGCTTTCCACCTGCATGCTGCCACCGAGTTCCTGAATGTATTGCTGTGTCTCGTACGCGCCGATGCCCATGCCGCTGCGCTTGCTGCTCTGAAAGGGTTTGAACAGCCGCTCTCGAATGAATTCCGGACTCATTCCGCAACCGGTGTCCTCGACCCGGATCCGCAAGCGCCCCGATTCGGGAATATCCACGCGTACTGATACCTTACCATCCTCCGGAGTGGCGTCCAGGGCATTTTGCACAAGGTGACCGACAACGCGTTCGAGGCGTTCCGGATGGGCATAGACCGGGAAGGACGGGCCGCCATCGAAGGCCACCTCGACGGCCGGCAGCTGATGCCGTCTGGATGCCCGGATGCGTTCGAGCAGGCCGGCGAGCTCGATCCGGCGGGTCGGTTCGATGGACCGTTTCTCCTGCAGCTGCTGCATCAATGCGCGCATCTTCGCTTCGACATGGGTCACCGTCTCGAGCATGTCCTGCTGGAACTCCGGGTTGTCCTTGTGACGCTCCGCATTCCGGAGCATCAAGGACAGCTGCGCGACCAGATTCTTCAGGT
The DNA here is from genome assembly GCF_048158365.1 of Denitraticella aggregata. Taxonomy (NCBI): domain Bacteria; kingdom Pseudomonadati; phylum Pseudomonadota; class Betaproteobacteria; order Rhodocyclales; family Zoogloeaceae; genus Denitraticella; species Denitraticella aggregata. The sequence continues at coordinate 19,995 of NZ_JBLLNL010000013.1, forward strand.
CATGCACGACGAAGGCCGACATGCGGTTGAAGGAGTCGAACTTGCGCGACTCGAGCAGGGCTTCGGCCGCCTGCATGCGCGCCAGATAGCTGGCCGCCTGGCGCTGGGCGGTCTTCAGCAGGTCGAGCACCTCCCAGTTGATGTCGAAGCGGGTGCGGGCCGAATTGAGCACGACGAAACCGACCAGCACACCGCCGGATCTGAGCGGGACCACCAGCCACGCATCGGGCATCTCGGACAGCCAGCGCGGAATCTTAAGATCCGGGACATTCGCGCGCCTCGCGCGCATCTCCTCCAGATTGACGATCCACTCGCGCTCGTCGAGGAAACGACAGAACGCGCCGTCGTCGTCCTCCACTGCATCCGACGGGGGATGGTTGAGCCGCGCATGCATGACGAAGCGCCCGCCCGGTTCCTTCAGCCACAGCGCGCCGCCGGAACTCTCGACCAGATCCGACAACGCCTTGATCACCGACTGCCCGAGATCCATGGCGTCGCCCGCCGACGACAGGGCCTGCGTGAAACGCAGCCATTCGGTGCGATAGTCGTAGCGGTACGGAAAAAGGTGCTTGTTGATCAGCACGCGCAGGCGGGCGCGCTGCGTGCCCGAGAACAGGAACACGACCAGCAGCAGCAGGCCGGCGAACAGCAGCGCCAGCTGCAGCACCCGGCCCCATTCGCCGCCGACGAAGCGCACGTAGTAGCCTGCAGCGGCGATGACCAGCAGATACAGGCCTGACAGCGCGAGCGCGGTCGAGTGGAAAGCCATCTCGCGCGACACCGAGATCCGCACCGTCCAGGACGGACTGCGCGCTGCGGACAGCGCGATCAGCGGAATCAGCAGGGTCAGCACGAAGCCGCGCACCGCCCAGATGTCCGGATCGATGCGCCCGAACAGAAAGGCGTCGGCCATCAGATAGAGGTCGAAGATATAACCGGCCGCCAGCGCGAGGCACAGAGGCTTCAAGCCCCAGCGCGACTCCACCGGCAGTCCGCGATACAGTTGTTCGACCAGTACCAGACCGAACACGGTCCCGGCCAGAAAGGACCCGAGCACCAGGCGTACCGGGTCCAGACCGTAGTCGGGCAGCATGCCTGCCGTCGTCAGCAGCAGCGCCTGCACGGCGACGATCAGACCCGCGATAAGCGAGGGCCAGCGCTTGCCGGTGCCGATCAGCGGGCGCAGCAGCACCAGCAGGAACGCATACCAAGCCGCACCGCGCAGCACCTCGCTTGCACCGAGCATGGCCAGCAGCGCAAGCGGCTCCGCATCCGGAAAGAACGCGGGCACAAGCCCGACCCCACCCCACAGCGCACTGGACGAGACGGCGGCCAACAGCACGCCGCCTGCCAGTCCGCCACGCCAGGCAAGAAACAGATACAGCAGAAAGATCAGGTAGGCGGCAGCGGCGAGCCCGCTGCCCCATACGGCGACTTCGTACAACTCGACTCCCATCAGGCGAGGGCGAATGCGGATCGGGACCGGTATTGACGGTGATGGGCCGCTCCGCAACCGGGCGGCGAGGCCCGCTCGAGCTGCGTCAGGCGCGACGGATCAGTTTGCGCCTTCGCCGGTCAGCACGACCCGGACGGTCTCGAACAACACCAGCGTATCGAGAATCAGCGTGTGGTTCTTCACGTAGTACAGATCGTACTGCAACTTCTGCACGGCATCATCCACCGACGATCCGTACTGATAGCGCACCTGCGCCCAGCCGGTCACGCCGGGCTTCACACAGTGCCGGCACGAATAGAACGGGATCTCCTGGCTGAGCTGATCCACGAAATACGGACGCTCCGGTCGCGGACCGACGAGGCTCATGTCCCCGGCGATCACGTTGAACAGCTGCGGCAGTTCGTCGATACGAAGCTTCCGGATCACGCGACCGACACGCGTCGTGCGGTCGTCGTTCACCACGGCCCAGCGCGGGCGGCCGTCCTTTTCCGCGTCCTGGCCCATGCTGCGGAACTTGATCACGCGAAACACCCGGCCATTGAGGCCGACGCGCTCCTGCCGGTAGAACACCGGGCCCCGATCCTCGAGCATGATGAGCAGCGCGGTGACCAGCATGACCGGCAAGGCCAGCACCAGCAGTGCGACCGATGCGACCAGGTCGAAGCAGCGCTTGACGAGCGTCCTGCCCCAGCCCTGACGGAAGCCGTCGCCATAGATCAGCCAGCTCGCGCGCAGCGAGTCGATGCGGATCTGGCCCTGCGTACGTTCGAAGAACGAGGACAGGTCCAGCACTCTGACACCGGTCATCTTGCAGTCGAGCAGCTCGCGAATGGGCAGCACCCCGCCCCGGCGCTCGCGCAAGGCGACGATGACTTCACTGACGCGCAGATCGCGCACGGTGTCGATCAGGCTGCGGTTGGTGTGGAGAACCCGATCGCGGTTCACCGCCACCGGATCGTCACCGTTGCCACCGTAGAAGCCGACCACCTCCACACCCCGTCTGACCGGGTGCGTCAGCGAATGCGCGACCGCAGCCGCATCCGTTCCGGTACCGATGATGAGCACGCGCGGCATGAACATCGACGAAGCCGCGCGCCGGTTCACGACGCCCCGCATGACCAGAATCAGTCCGAGAAGCAGCAGCACCGACAGTTCGACCGCCGCATCCGAGGCGACCGACGACCAGGGCAGCACCTGGAAAGCGCCATAGGCGATCGGCACGCTGACGACGACCGACACGACGGTACGCATCGCCGCATCCCGTCCGGACAGCCCGCGACCCGGACTGCGATACAGACCCATTACACTGTTGAGCAGGATCATGACGACCGCAAAAAACAGCGCGGACGGCGCAATGATCCGCCAGTCGAGTTCGGTTCCCTGCATCTGGAACGCCATCGCGAGCAGTACCGCCACGAACAGCAGCGTCGCATCGAATGCCGCCTGTTGCAGGATGTGCGATGGGAAATAATGACTGAACACTTTCGACATCGGGCCCGCCTTTAAATGCTCTGTATGAATGGAACGCATTCCGGGCCTTCGCCTGCCGCCCTGGTACGCGACGGCCCGGAACTTCCATCTTGTTGCTTCTTTTTCAGGTGTCCAACGGTAACCGCTCCCGCGATCGATTGCCATGAACAAAATCACGGCGGCATCGGATCGGCATCATAACGGCATGCACCTGTTTCAAATGCGCTCGAGCAGTCGCCGAGCATGCCTGAGGCCCGTTTCAATGATACTACCGGCTCACGCGCCGCACCCCGTCCAACCCATCCGGCATAGCCCGTTCCGGGGAGACGCCAAGCCCCCGGGCAAGCGCTTCCGAAAGCCGCGTGACCGTTTCCCTGGCCTCGGGCAGAAGCTTTCCGAGCGTCAGAAAGCCATGCACCATGCCGGGCACGCGGTACGCCTCCACCCGTCCACCCTCGGCCCGCGTGCGCTCGACGAACGCGTCGCAGTCATCGGTGAGCGGATCGTACTCGGCCGTGATCAGCAGCATCGGCGGTAGACCGGCCAGCGAGCCGGCCCGCATCGGCGAGGCTCGCCAGTCGTCGGCGCCGCCGTCCGGCAGGTAGCGGCTGAAGAACCACTCGAGCGTGTCCTGGTCGAGAAAAAAGCCGTCGTTGTATGCGATGCGCGACGGGCGGTCGCTGTGGATCTCGGTGCAGGGATACACTAGCGCCAGAAATGCAGGGCCGGTTGCGCCCTCGTCCCGCAACGCGATGGCCGCGACCAGGGACAGGTTTCCGCCGGCGCTGTCGCCGCCAAACGCGATCCGGTCCGGATCGACGTTCAACAGATCAGCATTGTCACCGACCCATTCGAAAGCCAGCAGCGCGTCATGGATTGCCGCCGGAAACGGATGCTCGGGCGCGAGGCGGTAATCCACCGACAGCACCGCACAACCGGACTGGTTCGCGATCTCGCGGCACAGCACGTCGTAGCTCTCGACGTCGCCGACGCACCACCCTCCGCCGTGCAGGTACAGCAGGATCGCCAGCCGGTCGTCCGGCCTGCTGCGGATCGGGCGATAGAAGCGCGACAGCAGCACGCTGCCGTCGCGCCGGCCGATCGGCACCTCGGTGACCGATGCGACTGCCGGCACTTCGGGACGAAACGCGAACTGGAGCTTCTGGAAGGAATGGCGCGCCTGCGCGACCGACAGTTCGTGAAAACGCGGTGCGCCTATCCGGTAGGCCATGTCCAGCAGGGATTGGGCTTGCTTTGTCAGCGGCATGAATTCAGAACCTCGCTGCCGAGGACATCGACGATTCAGAAAGTGCAATGTTACCCGATAACCACCACGGATGTTGCGACGCAACAGGATTCGCAACGCAATCGCATGCAGCACGACAAGGCGGGCCGGGGAGAAGGGCTAGCCTCGCGGCGACTCGGCCACTCGTGCTGCCGCTGTAAGGCGCTCTTCGCTGCGGGCCTCGAACTCGCCCTTCGGGCTCAGACGGCGAGGCCCGCGGGCGCTACGTTCGCCAACAGCGGCATGCGCTCGGGCCGAGTCGCCGCGAGGCTAGCCCTTCTCCCCGGCCCGCTGCGTGGCACGTTGTCGATGCGACCTGCCCAGCCAACGCCTGCGCCTCGCCAGACGTTAGACTTGCGAAATGCGGCGGATCGTGAACATTCTCTTGGTGGTCGGCTGGCTCGCCAGTGTTGCGCCGGGCGAGGCCGCGCCGATCGCCGACCCGTGGAAATCCGGAGAGCTGGTCGTCGCGACCCGCGAGGACGCGATCGCGTATGTCGTGGCCGAGGGTTCGGAGCCGGGCGGTTTCGAGCACGACCTCGTCGTCGAGTTCGCACGCACATTGGACCTGCGTGCGAGATTCGTCGTGTATCCGGACAGCACGCACGCAATGGAAGCCGTGCGCGACGGCGAGGTGCACCTCGCGGCGGCCGGGCTGGCGCTCAATCCGCGCCTGCCGTTGAGCTGGTCCGCGCCGCTGCGTGCGCTCGACTACGTGCTCGTCGCTCGCAGCGACAGCGCCGACGTGGAGGACGAAGCCGACCTGGACGGTCGCCGCGTCAGCGCCCGCCTCGGCGCGCTGCAGACGCAGGCGCTGTCAGACCTGCGCCGGCGCCGCCCCGCGGTCGAACTGGACCTGTCACATCGCGAACGCGACCAGTCTCTGCTCGATCGGCTCGCCGCCGGGGATCTCGATCTGGTGGCGACCGACCGCGCGCACTACGCGCTGGCGGCCCAGATCCATCCGACACTGGAGATCAAGCATGCGTTGCAGTTCAAATCCGCGATCGCGTGGGCGCTGCCCATGAACGGCGATGCGGGACTGGGCGAACAGTTGGCGGCATTCCTGGACGAGGCTGCGTCGAACGGACTGATCGCGCGCATGGCCGACCGCTACTTCGCCCATGTGCGACGCATCGACGAGGCGGATGTCGCGATGTTCCTCGAACGCATGGACGAGCGGCTGCCGCGTTACCACGCCCATTTTCTGGAGGCGCAGACCGAGACCGACATCGACTGGCGCTATCTTGCGGCGATCGCCTATCAGGAGTCGCACTGGGATCCGCTTGCGCGCTCGCGAACCGGGGTGCGCGGCATGATGATGCTGACGTCGGAAACGGCCGACAGCCTGGGCGTGTCGGACAGGCTGAATGCGCGCGAGAGCATTCTGGGGGGTGCGCGCTATCTGGCGAAGCTGCGCGACGCGCTGCCCGAGGAGATCGACGAACCCGACCGTACCTGGATCGCGACCGCGGCCTACAATCTCGGCATGGGTCACATGAACGGCGCCCGCGCGATCGCCCGCGGGCTGGGCAAGGACGACACGTCCTGGTGGGACCTCAAGTCGGTGCTGCCGCTGATGTCGCGGCCGGACTATGCCGCACGGCTGAAGTCCGGTCCCGCCCGCGGCGGCGAGGCGGTGGTGATGACCGAGAACGTGCGCAACTACTACGGCAAGCTGGTGCGCCTGGCCCCCGCCCTCGACGGCGAGCCCGATCGGTCCGCGGTCGGGCTGCGACCCTGACGAGCCGGAAGCGAACCATGCGCCGATCCGCTCCGAGCCGGCCCACTGCCTTTAAGATTCTGGCCGTACAAGCTGCCGCTCAGGCCCGTCGCGTGACCGGCTCGATCCGATCCACGCCGCCCATCCACGGAATCAGCGCCTCGGGCACGACGACCGAACCATCGGCCTGCTGATAGTTTTCAAGCACCGCAACCAGCGTGCGGCCGACCGCGAGTCCGGACCCGTTGAGCGTGTGCAGCAACTCGTTCTTGCCCTGGCTGTTACGCACCCGCGCCTGCATGCGCCTGGCCTGAAAATCGGTGCAGTTCGAGCAGCTCGAGATCTCTCGATAGGTGTTCTGCGCCGGAAGCCAGACCTCCAGATCGTAGGTCTTGGCCGCAGAGAAACCCATGTCGCCGGTGCACAGCACGATCTTGCGGTAGGGTAGCGCCAGCCGCCGAAGAATGCTCTCTGCATGTCCGGTCAGTTCCTCGAGCGCCGCCCAGGAGTGATCGGGATGCTCGATGCGGACCAGTTCCACCTTGTCGAACTGGTGCTGGCGGATCATGCCACGCGTATCGCGTCCGTAACTGCCGGCCTCGGAGCGAAAACAGGGCGTGTGACCGACGAACTTCAGCGGCAGGGCGTCTGCATCCAGCAATTCGCCGCGCACGATATTGGTCACCGGCACCTCGGAGGTCGGAATCAGGAATAAGCGCCCATCCTCCCCGCGCGGCACCGAGAACAGATCCTCCTCGAACTTGGGCAGCTGGCCGGTGCCGAACATCGACGCCTCGTTGACCAGATAGGGTACATAGACCTCGGTGTAGCCATGCTCCCGGGTATGAACGTCGAGCATGAACTGCGCCAACGCCCGATGCAGTCGCGCGACCGGACCACGCATCAGCGCGAACCGGGCGCCGGACAGTTTGACCGCGGTCTCGAAGTCCAGTCCGCCCAGACCCGCGCCGACATCCACATGATCACGGGGCTGGAAGTCGAACACCCGTGGCGTCCCCCAACGCAGGACCTCGACGTTCGCAGACTCGTCGGCCCCGCTCGGCACGCTGTCATGGGGCAGGTTGGGCAAACCCGTCAAGACCGCGTTCACCCGCTCCAGCAGCTTCGCCAGTGCGACCTCGTTCGCCTTGAGTTCCTCGCCCAGGCCACCGACCTCGGCCATCGCCGCGGAGGCGTCCTCCCCCTTGCCTTTGAGCATCCCGATCTGCTTGGACAGGGCATTGCGCCGCGCCTGCAGGTCCTGGGTACGGCTCTGCAGATCCTTGCGCTCGGCCTCGAGCGCCTGAAAATCGGCCGCGTCGAAAACCACCCCTCGGCGCTGTAGCGCAGCGACGACGGATTGGATGTTCGAGCGAAGCAACTGGATATCTAGCATGTGAAACTCCGATGAGGGTTTGTGGTCGGAGGACGACGGAAATTGATGTCAGCGCGGGTTGAAAAACGCCGCTATCCCATTCATTGCACGTAGTTTACCGCTTCGGCGTGGTATTTGCTTCGGTGCCGCCTTACATTATTTATATCAATTGCTTAACGTGTCCCGATACCTAGATATCACTTGTAATCCCCTGCTGTTAGCATAGACTTTTACACAGGGATCAGCGGCGCAAGACCGCAAAAAGACACTGGAGGAGAGCCGCATGCTGTCCATGAGAGATTGCCTTGATTATTGTGATTTGACCGAAGACGAAATCGAGCTGATTGCAGAGCACGAAGACATCCCGGATGTCGCCGCCGCGCAGCTGGTCTGCGGTTTGGTGCAGACGCCGGAAGGGGTTGTCGTATTGACGCGCTACATGTACGAACTCATCGAGCGCGCCAACCGGCGCGGCGACCGCGACAAGGCAGAGCGCGCACGAGCAGTCTGCGCGCGCTTCGTGGCGGATCACCCGATTCGTCATTGATTTCGAAGCCGTATTCGCGGCTTGCGGCGCTCCCTCCCGTAGCGTCCAGGAGCGGCGCAAGCCGCGAATCGGGCGACGTCACGCGCCGAACGGCTCTACAAGCGCTGAATCCGCCTGACGCAGTGCCGTTTCAACTGCCATCGTCCTCCCCCCGGGATCCGCTACTTCGATCCCGCTCTCGAAGTCTTTCCAGTTTAGCGCCGATCTGGCTCTCCAGGCCGCGATCGGCCGGCCGATACCAGCCCGGTTCGGTCATGCCGTCGGGGAGATAGGTTTCGCCCGCCGCGTAGGCATCCGGCTCGTCGTGTGCATAACGATAGTCGTGTCCGTAACCCAGGTTCTTCATCAATCGGGAGGGCGCATTGCGCAGATGCAGCGGAACCGGGCGCGACGCGTCCGCGGCCACGAACTTGCGCGCCGCACTGTAGGCCTTGTACACCGCATTCGACTTGGCCGCGCACGCGAGAAAGACCGTCGCCTGCGCCAGGGCCAGCTCACCCTCGGGCGAACCCAGCCGCTCGTATGCCTTGCACGCGTTCAGCGTGATCTCGAGCGCGCGCGGATCGGCCAGCCCGATGTCCTCGCTCGCCATGCGGACCAGCCGCCGCCCCAGATAGTGCGGATCCATCCCGCCGTCGAGCATGCGGCAGAGCCAGTACAGCGCCGCATCCGGATGGGAACCGCGTACCGACTTGTGCAGGGCCGAGATCTGGTCGTAGAAGGCTTCTCCACCCTTGTCGAAGCGTCGCAGCTTGCTGGCCAGCGTCTCGTCCAGAAACGCCGGCGTGACCGGGTTGACCCCCGCGGTACTGGCGGCGATCTGCACCTGTTCGACCAGATTCATCAGTCGCCGCGCATCGCCGTCCGCGAAGCCGATCAGGCGTTCCCGGGCCGCCTCGTCGAAACGCAGATCGGGACAGGCCAGCGCACAGGCACGCAGGAACAGGTCGGCCAGCGCCTGGTCGTCCAGCGGTTCGAGCACATACACGGCGGCACGCGACAGCAGCGCGGAATTGACCTCGAAAGACGGATTCTCGGTGGTCGCACCGATCAGCGTGACCACGCCCTGCTCCACATACGGCAGGAACGCGTCCTGCTGGGCCTTGTTGAAACGATGGACCTCGTCGACGAACAGAATGGTGTGGCGCCCGCGCACGCGTGCCGCCTGCGCCTGTGCCACCGCGTCGCGGATGTCCTTGACGCCCGAAAAGACCGCCGACAGCGAGATGAAATCGGCGTCGAAGGCCCGTGCGGTGAGCCGTGCGAGCGTGGTCTTGCCGACCCCCGGCGGTCCCCACAGAATCATCGAGTGCAGCTTGCCGGACTCGAAGGCCAGCCTCAACGGCTTTCCGGGGCCGAGCAGATGATGCTGGCCGACGACTTCGTCGAGGCGGGTCGGACGCAAGCGCTCGGCGAGGGGCGCGTCCGCCGGTTGCTCCGGCTCGAAGAGATCCGTCATGGCCAGCTCGGTGAAGGTGTGATGGTCGGGGCGACGCCGCTCAGTCGCCGATCACGTCGGCGCCCGGCGGCGGCTCGAAGCGGAACATCGAGGCCGGCTGCGGCACGCCGGTATTCAGCTCGACGAAATCGATGACCGTCGTCTGGCCGAAGTGGTCGCGCAGCTCCATGCGCCTGAGCAGCCCATCGACCAGACCGATGCGCATGCTCTCGAAGCCGCTGTCGGCCTGACGCGGCATTGCGAGCACCCAGTCGAGCGCGTCGGACCGTCCGGCCTCGGACAACTCGAAGTCCCGCTCCAAGGCCCCGTCACCGGCGAGTATCGCCGCGGGCGTACTGCCCAGCGCATCGCCCAGCGTTCTGACGGTGACCTGATTCAGATCCTGATCCCATATCCACAGCCGCTCACCATCGCTGACCAGCAGCTGTGGGTAGGGCGAATCGTAGGTCCAGCGGAAACGCCCGGGACGTTCGAACGCGAAACGTCCGCTGGCGATCTGCGGGCGGCGCCCCGAGCTGGCGGTGACGACCTGCTGGAACGCGCCGCTCGCGCTGGCGGCATTGGCCATAAAGTGGCGCAGTTGCGCGATGCCGGTTTCGGCGGCCTCGACCGTCGCGACTGCAAAGATCACCAGCAAACCGCAGGCCAGGCCGAAGACGATCCGGCCGACCGGACGCATCGGATTCACTCGCCGTCCCTCGCCGGGGCGATGACTTCACGGTTGCCGTTGGTGCCCATCGCCGAGACCAGACCGGCCCGTTCCATCTGCTCGATCAGGCGTGCCGCCCGGTTGTACCCGATGCGAAGATGACGCTGGACCAGCGAGATCGACGGCCTGCGCGTCTTCAGCACGACCTCGACCGCCTGATCGTACATCGGGTCGGCCTCCGCATCGCCGCCATCGACGCCGCCGGTCACGCCCGCCTCGGCCTCCTCCTCGGCGGCCGACAGGATGCCTTCGACATAGTCCGGCGGACCGAGCCGCTTCAGGTGGTCGACCACCTTGTGCACCTCCTCGTCGGCCACGAAGGCGCCGTGCACCCGAACCGGCAGCCCGGTCCCCGGTGCGAGATAGAGCATGTCGCCCATGCCGAGCAGGGTTTCGGCCCCCATCTGGTCGAGGATGGTGCGTGAATCGATCTTGGACGAGACCTGGAACGCGATCCGTGTGGGCACGTTGGCCTTGATCAGACCCGTGATCACGTCCACGGACGGACGCTGTGTGGCCAGGATCAGGTGAATGCCGGCGGCGCGGGCCTTCTGCGCGAGACGCGCGATCAGTTCCTCAACCTTCTTGCCGACCACCATCATCATGTCGGCCAGTTCGTCCACGACGACGACGATGTGCGGCAGGGTCTCGAGCGGCTCGGGATTGTCCGGCGTGATCGTGAATGGATTGGTCAGCGGCTTCTCGGCCTTGGCGGCATCGGTGACCGCCTTGTTGAAACCGGCCAGGTTGCGCACCCCGACCGCCGCCATCAGCTTGTAGCGCTTGTCCATCTCGGTCACACACCAGTTCAGCGCATTGGCCGCATGCTTCATGTCGGTGACGACCGGCGCGAGCAGATGCGGAATCCCCTCGTAGATCGACAGCTCCAGCATCTTGGGGTCGACCATGATCAGGCGGACCTTCTCCGGCTCGCTCTTGTACAGCAGGGACAGGATCATCGCGTTGATGCCGACCGACTTGCCCGAACCGGTGGTGCCGGCCACCAGCAGGTGAGGCATCTTGGCCAGGTCGGCGACCACCGGCTGACCGCCGATATCCTTGCCGAGCGCGACGGTCAGTGCCGAATGCATGTTGTGGTAGGCCTTGGAGCCGAGTATTTCGGACAGGCGCACGACCTGGCGCTTGGGATTCGGGAGCTCGAAGGCCATGCAGGACTTGCCCGGCACGGTCTCCACGACCCGGATCGACACCAGCGACAAGGCCCGCGCCAGATCCTTGCTGAGGTTGACCACCTGGCTGCCCTTGACCCCGGTCGCCGGTTCGATCTCGTAGCGCGTGACCACCGGGCCCGGGTAAGCGGCGACCACCTTGACCTCGACACCGAAGTCGGCCAGCTTGGTCTCGATCAGCCGGGACGTGAATTCCATGGATTCGGCCGACGGCGGCTCGACCTCGCCCGAGGGCTGGTCGAGCAGGGCGAGCGGCGGGAGCATCCCGTCGCCCATGTCGGCGAACAAGGTCTGCTGGCGCTCCTTGTCGATGCGCTCCGATTTGGGCACGGTGGCCACCGCAGGCTCGATGCGAAGGGGCTTGGCCGGCGCGGTCTCGGTCTTGCGCCGTTTGGTCTCCACCACGGCCTCACGTTTCTGCGCGACCTGACGGCCTGCGCGGCGATCCTGCCACTTGTACCAGGTCGCCACCGCGCCCAGCCACAGCCTTTCGAGCCAGGCGCCGAAGCGTTCGATCACCGACAGCCACGAAACGCCCGAGAACAGGCTCAGACCGGACGCCAGCAGCGCGAGCAGCAACAGCGTCCCGCCGGTGAAACCGAAGTAGCGCTGCACGAGTTTGCCGAGTTCGACCCCGACCAGACCGCCGGGTGCCAGCGGCACATTCGCGCCATGGGTATGAAAGCGCAGCGCCTCGATCGCGCTGCTCGCGAGCAGCACCACCAGGAAGCCGGCCATGATGATGAAGAAGGATCGCCGGTCGGCCTGCAGCTCATGGCGCAGGCGGCGAACCCCCCATACCAGGCCGTATCCGAGGAAGACCACCCACCACCATGCCGACACGCCGAACAGGTAGTACAACAGATCGGCGAGCCAGGCGCCGAAGCGCCCGCCCGGATTGGCCACGCGGGAGACTTCCGCCGCATGAGACCAGCCCGGATCTGCCTGGCTGTATCCGAGCAGGATCAACCCCACGTAGAGGGACATCACGCCCAGGATCAGCCAGCGCGCCTCCTGCAGCAGCAGCGAGATCTTTTCGGGCAGCGGTTGGGAACGGGAACTGGTACGAGACAAAGTCGGCAATGGGTCCGGACCCTGGGAAACGTCGGCGCCAGATTATATTCGATACGCCGGACCGGGGGTTGCAACAGACTGTTAGGGCCTGTTCTCATTCGCGCCGGCGGTCGCGCCCGGGTCAAATGGCTCGCAGATCAAGGCGCGGCGACGCAGCAAGACTGGACGTCCTTCAAGGCGCCGTAACGCCGAGACGCGGGCCATTTGACCCGGGCCCTGTGAGTGGGCCAGCGCGAATGAGAGCGGGTTCTAGACGTCCTGCAGCCGCTCGCGCAGCACGATGCCGTGAGCGGTCTCCTCGATCAGGCCCTGCACGCTCAGGTCCTTCATCACGCGGCTGACCATCTCGCGCGACGCACCGATCATCTTCGCGATGTCCTGCTTGGTGATCTTGCTCAACACCAGCGTCTGACCGTCGACCTCTTCCGACATCTCGATCAGCAGGCGCGCCACGCGACCGTAGACATCCATCAGCGCAAGGCTCTCGATCTTGCGATCGGCATTGCGCAGGCGATCGGCGAGATTGCACATCATGCGCCAGGCCACTTCGAAGTTGTCGTGCATCAGGTGGCGGAAGTCGCTCTTGGAGACCATGATCAGGTCCGACGGCACCACCGACACGACCGAAGCCGAGCGCGGCTGCTCACCGAACATGCCCATCTCGCCGAACAGTTCCCCCTGGCCCAGGATGCTGAGAATGACCTCGCGTCCGTCCTCGTCGCTGACGATGACCTTCAGACTGCCGGTCAGCACGAAATACACGAAATCCGTGTGGTCGCCAGCCAGCACGACCGCCTGGCCGCGTGGGAACCGCCGCATGGTCGCCGTCCGGGCGATGGCGTCGAGCGTCGCTTCCGGCAAGCCATGGAAGAGCGCGAAGGTTTTCAGTGCGGTCGTCGAAACGGCTGAAGATTGGGTCATGGCGGCTCCAGAGATCGCGTGATCGGCGGATCAGAATGAGGGGACGGTGTCCATGCAAAACGTCACAAAGTATAGACCAAGGCCGGGCGCAACTGGCACAGTCCGGAAGCGGCGCGGGACCGGGCGTACGAACGGGCCGACGGACGGCGCCCGATTGCGGCCCCCAATGGAGAGCATTGGTAGGGAAGCCGACCCCCTCCGCTATAATCGGCTCATCGCTTCGCACACAGGAAACTATCGACCATGAGCGTCAAACATGCCCGTCTGATCATTCTCGGTTCCGGTCCGGCCGGGTATACGGCCGCCGTCTATGCCGCGCGTGCCAACCTGAATCCGGTGCTGATCACCGGCCTCGCACAGGGCGGACAACTGATGACCACCACCGACGTGGACAACTGGCCGGCCGACGCCGACGGCGTACTTGGCCCCGACCTGATGGCGCGCTTCCAGCGTCATGCCGAGCGCTTCGACACCGAGATGATCTTCGATCACATCCATACCGTGAAGCTCGTTGAACGACCCTTCAAGCTGGTCGGAGACGCGGGCGAATACACCTGCGACGCACTGATCATCGCGACCGGCGCGACTGCGAAATATCTGGGCATTCCTTCCGAGGAAAAGTTCGCCGGTCGCGGCGTGTCGGCATGCGCCACCTGCGACGGCTTCTTTTACAAGAATCAGGACGTGGCGGTCATCGGCGGCGGCAACACGGCGGTCGAGGAGGCGCTCTATCTTGCCAACATCGCGCGCAAGGTCACCGTCGTGCATCGCCGCCAGACCTTCCGCGCCGAGAAGATACTGATCGACAAGATGATGGAGAAGGTCGCCGCAGGAAAGATCGAACTCGCCCTCGACGCGACGCTGGACGAGATCCTGGGGGACGCCAGCGGCGTGACCGGCATGCGCATTCGCAGCACGCTGGATGATTCGACGCGCGACGTCGCGCTGCAGGGCGTCTTCATCGCGATCGGCCACAAGCCCAATACCGACATCTTCGAAGGACAGCTCGACATGGAAGGCGGCTACATCGTCACCCAGGCTGGCCGGGAGGGCAATGCGACGGCGACCAGCATTCCCGGCGTGTTCGCCGCCGGTGACGTGCAGGACCACATCTACCGCCAGGCGGTGACGTCGGCCGGGACAGGCTGCATGGCGGCGCTCGATGCCGAGCGTTACCTGGACGCCCTGCAGCCGTGACCCGCCGACCGGTCCGCTCCGCGGCGAGGACCGGTCGAAACGGGACCGGACTGGACGGACTCGCCAAACTGCGCGGCAGGCTCGAGGCCCGCGCGGAATCCACCCCGCGCAAGGCCGGACCGGATCGGCCAGTCGCCTCCCCGGCAGAGGCCGCGGACGACGGACTCACGCTGTTTCATGCCGCGGTCGGCGATGTCGAGCCGCTCAGGCGCGAACCCCGTGCCGAGATCGACCGTCCCAGACCCGCACCGGTGCCGCGCAGCCCGACCGCGCCTGTCGAGGTCGACGCCAGGGTTGATGCGCCAGGACGCGCCGATCCGGTCGAAGACGAACTGGCGCTCTTTCTGGCCAGCATGCAGGATGTGTTGCCGCTCAAGCACGACGACCGTGCCGAAACCGGCAATGGTGCAGCCGGGCGGGGGCGCCGGCGCCCGGGCGCGCCGGACCGTCCCGACATCGACCTCGCCGCCTTGCTGCCGGCGCCGTCCGAAAGCCTCAGCGCCGAAGAATTGTTTCAGTGGGCCATCCGCGGCGCGCAGCCGATCGATATACGCAACCGTGCGGAAGTTAGCCGGCCGGGGCCCGCGCCGGTGCCGCTGAAGCGCGACGAGGACGAGCAGGCGGCACTGCGTGAAACGATGCAAGCTCCGTTGAGTCTGGAGGACAGACTCGAGATGGGGGACGAGGCGGCCTTTCTGCGTCCCGGGCTGCCGAGACGGGTTCTGACCGATCTTCGCCGCGGCCGCTGGGTTCGGCAGGCCGAGCTCGATCTGCATGGACTCAATCGCGAACAGGCGCGCAAAACGCTGGCCGAGTTTCTGGCAGCCTGCCTGCTGCGCGGACACCGGTGCGTGAGGATCATCCACGGCAAGGGGCTGGGCTCGCCCGGAAAGGAGTCGATCCTGAAGCGTCTCGCACGCGGCTGGCTCGCGCAACGCGACGAAATCCTCGCGTTCTGCCAGGCCAGTCCGAACCAGGGGGGTGCAGGCGCATTGATGGTGTTGCTGCGCGGACGAAGCGCCGACCGCCACTGACGAACCGGCCGAGTGCCGCCCATCGTGCGCGCCGGGCGCGAATCTCAGGCCGGCGCGATGGGCTGCGTCACGCGCTAGCGAAGAGCCGGCCTGCGCTCAGATCGCGTCTTCGTTGATCTCACCGGTACGGATGCGCACCACCTGCTCAACCGGCATCACGAAGATCTTGCCGTCGCCGATCTTGCCGGTGCGGGCCGCCTTGACGATCGCCTCGACCGCCTGGTCCACCAGGTCGTCACCGAGCACGATCTCGACCTTGACCTTGGGTAGAAAATCGACGACGTACTCCGCCCCCCGATAGAGTTCGGTATGCCCCTTCTGGCGCCCGAACCCCTTGACCTCGGTGACCGTCAGCCCGTTGATGCCGACTTCGGACAGGACCTCGCGTACCTCGTCGAGCTTGAACGGCTTGATGACGGCTTCGATCTTCTTCATTCGCTTCTCCTGGATACAAGACCACCGCTGAACTGGAAACGCCCCGGGTATTTCCGGGGGTTCAATACTCGTCCTGATACCGCGATGTTATCGGATAACGCCAGTCCCTGCCGAATCCGCGCCGGGTCACGCGAATGCCGACCGGCGCCTGGCGCCGCTTGTATTCGTTGCGCTTGAGCATGCCGACCGTCCGCTTCACGTCGGCTTCCGGATAACCGCGCGCGACGATCTCGCGCGGAGACTCGTCCCGTTCCATGTAGGCCTCGATGATCGCATCCAGCACATCATAGGGCGGCAGGGAGTCCTGATCGGTCTGGTCCGGTTTCAGCTCTGCCGACGGCGCACGCGTGATGATGTTCTCGGGGATGACCGGGCTTACGGTGTTGCGCCACACCGACAGGCGATACACGAAGGTCTTGTACAGGTCCTTGAGCACCGCGAACCCGCCGGCCATGTCGCCATAGAGCGTCGCATAGCCGGTGGCCATCTCGCTCTTGTTGCCGGTGGTCAGCACGATAGCGCCGGTCTTGTTGGACAGCGCCATCAGGATCATGCCGCGGATGCGGCTCTGCAGGTTCTCCTCGGTCGCATCCGGCGGCAATCCCGCGAACTCCGATTCGAGCAGACTGGCGAAGGTCCGCATGGCCGGCTCGATCGCGATCTCGTCGTAGCGCACACCCAGGCGCGCGACCATGTCCCGCGAATCGTCCAGACTCATCTGCGCTGTGTAGGGCGAAGGCATCATCACCGCCCGGACCCGTTCCGCGCCCAGCGCGTCCACCGCGATGCTCAGTGTCAGCGCCGAGTCGATCCCGCCCGACAAGCCAATGATCGCGCCCGGGAACCCGTTCTTTCCGAGGTAATCGCGCACGCCCGCCTGCAGCGCCAGATAGACCTCCTCCTCGACGCTTCGCTCCGGCGCGACCTCGGTGTCGCGCCACCGCCCATCCTGGTATCGGACCAGATCCAGTCGCTCCTCGAAGGACGGCGCCCGGTAGGCCAGTCTCCCGTCGGCGTCCAGTGCGAACGAGCCGCCGTCGAACACCAGTTCGTCCTGCCCACCGATCATGTTGCAGTAAAGGATCGGCAGCCGGTTCTCCTCCACGCGGCCGCGCACGACCGCGAGCCTGCGACGCGGCTTCTCGGTGTCGAAGGGGGACGCATTCAGGCCCAGCAGCAACTCGGCACCGGCCTCCCGTGCTTGCCGGACCGGCGCTGGCGCCCACAAGTCCTCACAGATGCCCAATCCGATCCGCAGGCCGCCGAGTTCGAACACGCAGGCATCGCGCCCCGCCGAGAAATAGCGTTCTTCGTCGAAGACCTGGTAATTGGGCAACAGCTGTTTCCGATAGGTCGCCACCACCGCGCCGTCGATGACGACCGAAGCGGCGTTGAAATAGCCGCCCTCGCCCGCCTCCGGGTAACCGATCACCAGCGCGACCCCGCGCACCTCGGACGCGATGCGATCGAGTTCACGTCGGCAGGCCCGATAGAAATCCGGGCGCAGCAGCAGATCCTCGGGCGGGTAGCCGGACAGCGCCAGTTCCGGCGTGAGCAGCAGGTCCGCACCGGCCTCGCGCGCCTGCACGACGGCCCGGATGATACGGTCGGCGTTGGCGGCGAGATCCCCCACCGTGAAATTGAGCTGAGCGACAGCGATGGAAAGCGTTCTGTTCATGGACGCAACTATACCGGTTAGGGACGCGGCCCGCGTGAAGTCGGGGCTATCGCTCGGATGCAATCATTGCACAGTCTCGGTGGACAAGCCTGTGGATAAGGACCGGAAAGCGCATTGCATCGCATGCGCGGCCTGCCTGACACATGCCTGCTCAAGATTTGGGCACCAATCACCTGCGCGAGTCGCGACCGCGACACGCCGGACGGCAAATCCTCTACTTTTTCAAGCAAAAAAGGCATAAAATCAGGCAGCACTTCGCCAATGGAGTCCCCCCCATGAAACACTCTTCAATGCTTGCGACGCTGGCCGCTCTTGCGCTTCTCACTGCAGGGACCGCCCAGTCCACCGGAACGAATGCCGTTTCGGTCAAAGCCGATGGCGAAAAGTCGATCAGAGTGTCGTCAGACGGTCAGCTCGATTTCGACCTGACCAGCGGCGACTACGTGTGCGAATGGGGTCTGCGCGTGAGGGTCGAACGGGAGCTGACTGCTGGCAAACAGATCCAGATCGGCTGGAACGGCGGTCGATATCAGCTCGAGCGCGACCCATCGTTCTCGGGCCTGCCGCGCTTCGAGGACAGGGCCAACGGACTGGTCTGGATCGACCTGCCGTGGAAGGGCGTGCTGCTCGACGGCAAGACCTACAAGCCCCTCGCGAACGACTGCAAGACTGCCTGAAGGGTCGAACCGCTGTGCGCGCATCCAGGCGCACTCGATTGCCAAGGTACAGCGAGAGAGGGTTATTCACAGGCGACTCGGAAAACCTTGTGGATAAGTGCCTGAAAACCGATCGAGCGCCTTCATCTGCAAGGCCTTTTTGCCACCGCCCGGAATTAGGGCAGACGAAAAACCATTGTCCGACGCGGCTGTCAATGCCGAGACCCCGATCATGAGGCCCGGCATAACGTGGTATCCCCCTACCGCCTGCGCATCGTCGAACGACTGTCCGACATCGATGCGGCTAGCTGGAACGCGCTTGCAGGCGAACAGGCCTGCCTTTCTCACGCATTTCTGGCAACCCTCGAGGACACCGGCTGCGTCGGTGGCGACACTGGCTGGATCCCGCATCATCTGACGCTGTGGCTGGGCGATGAGCTGGTCGCCGCGATGCCGCTATACGAGAAACGCCATTCCTACGGCGAATACGTGTTCGATTGGGCCTGGGCCGACGCCTACGCCCGTCATGGTCTGGCCTATTATCCAAAGCTGCTGTGCGCCATTCCTTTCACGCCGGTTCCTGGCGCGCGCCTGATCGGCCGTGACGACGCGTCCCGTCGGGCATTGCTGGAGGCCGCGCTGGCCGTGACCGAAGCCAGCGACGTGTCCTCGATTCATTTTCTGTTTCCGACAGATGGCGAACGGGCCTGGCTGGAGACGGCCGGCCTGTCGATCCGCCGCGGGGTCCAGTTCCACTGGTTCAACTCCGGCTACGCCGGTTTCGACGATTTCCTGAGCCGCCTCAATCACGACAAGCGCAAGAAAATCCGCCAGGAGCGCAGACGCGCTCAGTCGCACGGCCTGCGCTGCGAATGGCTGGAGGGTCATCGCGCGAGTGCGTCCGACTGGGCGTTCTTCTATCGCTGCTACGCGGGCACCTATGCGCTGCACCGTTCGACGCCCTACCTCACACCGGACTTCTTCCGCATGCTCGCTGCCCGGGCGCCCGCGACGGTGCGGCTTCTGATCGCGCGCAGGGGTGATCAACCGATCGCCGCCGCCTTCTACCTGTGTGACGCGAACACGCTGTACGGCCGCTACTGGGGGTCGACCGAACATCTGCCCTTTCTGCACTTCGAACTGTGCTATTACCAGGCCATCGAATACTGCATCGCTAAGGGCTTGTCGCGCTTCGAAGGCGGCGCGCAGGGGGAACACAAACTGTCCAGGGGGCTCGAGCCGGTCGTGACACGATCGGCTCACTGGATTCGCGATCCGCGCTTCCGGGACGCGGTCGATCGCTTTCTGGCGCGGGAAACCGAAGGGATAGCCTTCTACCTCGACGAACTGTCCGAGCGGACTCCCTTTCGTCGGACGCAGCCGGAAGACGACTCAGCGAAATGAATGGGGCCCGCTTGCGGCGGGCCCCGGTCACCTCGTCAGGGTCGGATCGACCGCCCTCAGCCGGCGTTCTTGATGCCGTCCAGGATTTCCTGCTTGGCGTCTTCGACCGTCCCCCAGCCAACGACCTTGACCCATTTGCCCGGCTCCAGATCCTTGTAGTGCTCGAAGAAATGCACGGTCTGCTTCATAAGCAGTTCCGGCAGATCGTCTATGGTCTGAACCTTGTCGTACAAGGGCGTGAGCTTGGACACCGGCACTGCGACGACCTTGGCGTCCATGCCGGACTCGTCCTCCATCTTCAGCACACCAACCGGGCGGCATCGAATCACCACGCCCGGCAACAGCGGAAATGGCGTGACGACCAGCACATCGACCGGGTCGCCATCGCCGGCGATCGTGTGCGGCACATAGCCGTAATTGATCGGATAACGCATCGAGGTGCCCATGAAGCGGTCCACATACACGGCGCCGCTTTCCTTCTCGACCTCGAACTTGATCGGATCGGCCTGAGCCGGGATCTCGATGATGACGTTGATATCGTTCGGTACGTCCTTGCCTGCCTTGACCAGATCGAAACTCATACACCCCTCCCATGCAAAATGTGGTGCGAATTATAAGGGCAAACCCGGGCTTCAGGCTGCGTTGTCGCCGCACGCTCATTCGGAATCGGGCTCGGCCTGCCCCCACGCATCGGTTCGGGATGCCGACGACAGGGTAAACTTCCAGGCCATGGACCAGCGCGCCAGCCATCCCTCGCCGACTCCCGAGACCGAAATCCAGGCCATGCGCGGACGAGCCCGGGTCAAATGGGGCTGGCTGCTGCTCGTGATCGCTGCGCATGCGGCTGGCCTGGTCGCGCTGTCACGGCTGGACCGACTGTCGGACCTGTCGGACCGCGGCGGCGGGGGTGCGATCACGGTGAGCCTGCTGGACAGGCAGGCGCCGGCGCCTGCCCCGACGGAACACACCGAACCCGACGGCGCGACCCCATCCGATACCAATGATGTGGATATGACGCCACAACCCGAGCCACAACCCGAGCCACAACCCGAGCCACAACCCGAGCCACAACCCGAGCCACAACCCGAGCCACAACCCGAGCCGCAGGCGCTACCACAACCTCCGCAACGCCCTGCACCGACACCGCCTGCCGCGGCGGTTCGGCAGCCCGATTCGCCGGCCGAAACGCCGCCAGCCGCCAGGTCGCAGGAACGGCTTGCGGAATCGACCGGGCCTGTCGAGGCGCTGCAGCCCGCCATGGTGTCCCCGAACGCGTTGCCGGATGCGGAACGTGTCGATCAACGGTCTGCACGGTTCGACGCCGCCTATCTGCGCAACCCGGCACCCGCCTATCCGGGCGTGTCACGCAGGCGGGGTGAGGAAGGCACGGTGGTGCTGCGCGTTCGGGTCATGTCGGACGGGCGTCCGACCACGATCGAGATCGCACGCAGCAGCGGACATCAACGGCTTGACCGAGCGGCGCGGGAGACGGTTCAAAAATGGCGGTTCGAACCCGCCCGGGAGGGCGGCAAGGCGGCAGACAGCTGGGTGCAGGTGCCGATCATGTTCCGTCTGGAACGCTGAATGGCTCGCTCCTGTGGGCAATGCGGAGCGAGATCGGGTCTCCTGTCACTCCTGCGAGTCGAACCCGGCGTCGGTCACGGCCTGGCGCAGATCGTCCACGGTGACACTGCCCGGATCGTAGGAAACCTTCGCCACGCCGTCATCCAGCGAAACCTCGGCATCGGTCACTCCTGGAAGGGCCTTGAGCACACCGGTCACATTGCGGACACAGCCACCACAGCTCACGCCCGAAACCTTGATCGTCACTTCTGTCATGGAAGCACACTCCAATCGAATGAAACCGGTCATTGCCCCGTGGCGGGGATCATACCTCACACACCACACCACTCCAAAGAAGCCCGCCCAGCGTAGGGGCATGATAGAGCCCGAACAGACCGAAGCCGAGTACCAGCATCCCTGCAGCGAAACGCACCCGCGTGTTGCGCGTGATGTCTCTGAACCGCTTGAAAAGCAGTCCTGCCAGCATAAGGTTGGGCAGCGTGCCGAGCCCGAAGGCGAGCATCATGCCGGCACCACGTGTTGCCGAACCGGTCAGCAATGCGGTCGTCAGCACACTGTAGACCAGCCCGCAGGGCAGAAACCCCCACAGCAGTCCGAGCGGCAAGGCCTGGCCGACATGGCGTGCCGGCAGGAAACGGCGGGTCAGCGGCTGGATGCGCCGCCATACATTGTGGCCGGCGCGTTCGACCGGCGCCAGAAGCTGCGTGAATCCGGTGAGGTAGAGTCCGAGCGCGATCAACATCAGATTGGCGAGCACGTAGAGCGTCATCTGCACCGGCAGCACGTCGTTGAACAGCAGGCCGGCGGTCCCGATCGCGCCCATTACCGCGCCCATCATCACGTAGGTCGTGATCCGTCCAATGTTGTACGCGAGGTGGATCGGCCACTGCGGCGCGGACTGACCGGGCATGCGCACCGGTGCCTGTACCGACAGCGCGCCCACGATGCCGCCGCACATGCTGACACAGTGCGTCCCGCCGAGCAGTCCGATGAGGAAGAAAGCGATGTAGCCGGTTTCAGGCATTCGGGCGGGGTGGCGCAGGCCGTGTTGAGTTGATCGATGCCGGACGTAGAAACCGTCCCGGACCCGAGATCTTACACCGCCGCGCCAGCCAGAGCATGGGCCGGTCTTGCGGATCGATTCACGGCGTCGATCGGCACCGTCCGATCAGATGACCTTGGAATAGCGCGCACGCTCCCGATCCACGCGCAGATAACGATCGAACACCATCGCGATCCCGCGGACCAGCAGGCGTCCGGCCGGCAGCACCGTGATGCATTCATCGTCGACCTCGACCAGGCCGGCCTTCTGCATTTCCCGCAGATCGCCCAGTTCCTCGGCAAAATACTCGTCGAACTTGATCAGATGGGCGATCTCGATCGATTCGATCGAAAGCTCGAACTGACACATCAGCGCCTGGATGATCGAGCGCCGCAACAGATCGTCGGCGGTCAGCTCTACGCCGCGCAAGACCGGGAGTTCGTTGCGATCGAGCGCGTCGTAGTACTCGTCCAACGTCTTAACGTTCTGCGCATAGACCGGGCCGATCTTGCCGATCGCGGACACGCCGAACGCGAGCAGGTCGCATTCGGCCTGCGTGGAATAACCCTGGAAATTGCGATGCAGACGCCCCTGACGCTGCGCGACCGTCAGTTCGTCGTCCGGCCTGGCGAAGTGATCCATGCCGATATACACATAGCCCGCCTCGGTCAGACGGCGAATCGCAAGCTGCAGGATCTGGAGCTTGGTGTCCCCGGTGGGCAACTCGATCGAGCTGATCCGCCGCTGCGGCTTGAACAGACCCGGCAGATGCGCGTAGCTGTAGAGCGAGATCCGGTCGGGCGACAGTTCGAGCACGCTTTCGAGCGTTCGATTGAAGCTGATCACGTTCTGCTTCGGCAGCCCGTAGATGAGATCCATGCTGATCGACTTGAAGCCGGTGGCACGCGCCGACTCCATCACCAGACGCGTCTCGTCGATGCTCTGCACGCGATTGACCGCGACCTGCACGTCGTGATTGAAGTCCTGTACGCCGACACTCATGCGGTTGAAACCCAGATCGGCGAGCAGCTTGACCGTGTCGAAATCGACCTTGCGCGGATCGACCTCGATCGAATACTCCCCGTTCGGCACGAGATGGAAACGTGACCGGACCGAATCCATCAACTGACGCATTTCGTCATGGGACAGGAAGGTGGGCGTGCCTCCGCCCAGATGGAGCTGAGTCACCTGCCGGCTTCCGCCGAGGTGCTCCGCCTGCATGCCGATCTCCTGGTCCAGGTACTTCAGGTACTTCGCCGAACGGCCATGATCCTTGGTGATGATCTTGTTGCAGGCGCAGTAATAGCAGATCGTGTTACAGAAGGGGATGTGGAAGTATAATGACAACGGCCGGCTGGTACCGCCGATCGCTCTTTTGGCCAGCCAGTCCTGCAACGCGCGCGCATCGAACGCCTCGACGAAGCGGTCCGCTGTGGGATAGGACGTGTAGCGTGGGCCATTGACGTCGAATCGGCGGATGAGTTGCTGATCGAAGACCAGATCGGGTTGAGTGTTCATGTACTTGACCTTTATAGGAATGGCTAACGATCGCAAAAATCGGGAGGCAGGGGTTTGACCTGGATCAATGGACCCCATTATCGCCCGTCCACGAACGGAGTGTTCAGATCGTGCAAATGAAGGCGACCGTGCCGATTACAGCCGCCGACATCAAGTCAGCCTGCTCGCAATGCAACCTGCTCGAACTGTGCCTGCCCTTCGGCATGACCGAGCACGAGATCCACCGGCTGGATGAACTGGTCGGAACGCGCCGCAAGGTCAAGCGCCAGCAACACCTGTACCGTGCAGGCGACCCGTTCGAGGCAATCTACGCGATCCGTATCGGCTGGTTCAAGACCGACGTAGTGCTCGAGGACGGTCGCGAGCAGGTCACCGGCTTCCAGATGACCGGCGAGATGCTCGGGCTGGACGGAATCAGCACCGAGGCACACTCGTGCAACGCGGTCGCGCTCGAAGACAGTGAAGTGTGTGTCATCGCGTACGACAAGCTCGAGGCACTGTCGCGCGAGATCGAGGGGCTGCAACACCAGTTCCACAGGGTCATGAGCCGCGAAATCGTGCGTGACCACGGCGTGATGATGCTGCTCGGTTCGATGCGCGCCGAGGAGCGACTGGCGGCCTTCCTGCTGAATCTGTCACAGCGCTTCACCGCACGCGGTTTTTCCGCCGCCGAGTTTCATCTGCGCATGACCCGGGACGAGATCGGCTCCTACCTCGGCCTGAAGCTCGAAACCGTGTCTCGCGCCTTCTCCCGCTTCCAGGACGAGGGCATCATTGCGGTACAGCAGAAGCATATCCGCATCGTCGCACAGGACAAACTCAGAAAACTCATCCAGCACCCGGTCGGCGGTCGCTGACGCGCGTGCCACACCCCGGGCCGCGAGCTGTCAGCAAGATGGCTGACGACGTCGGTTGGTCATCGACTGGCCAATACGCGCAAGATCCTCCGCGGTCAGCAGCGCCCGCGCATAGGGAAACAGTTCGCCCTCTTCCCGTTCGGTGTGCAGCGCATAGCGTTCGGTGAAGGCATGCACTTCGTCGAGCGTCAGATCGACGACCTCGCCTTTCGACACCCGCTCGAGCTTGGCGCGCATCACATCCCACGCGGCGAACATGCGCTGATGATCCTCGAGTATCCATTCGATCAGCGACTCCAGCGGAAAGCGCCTGTCGGTATCCACCCGCTGTCGCAGCAAAGGAATCAGATCCAGCTCCTCATCCATGTGATGGTTGACCGCGGCAACATCGAAATAGCGGATGATGGCCGCCGCCGCCCTGCGCGCCAGCTGGTCGGCACCATGCTCGGGCAACCATCTGGCCAGCCGGTCCAGCGTGCCGAGTTGCGCATGCAGACGCTCATGGCAGGTCTCCAGCATCTCGAGCGGCGCCTCGAATCCGGGGGACACCGGAACGAGCGATTCAGTCATGAAACATTCCTCACAAAGCAAAAAACCCGGTCGCGTTCTTGGACAGCGCGACCGACACGATCCAGGCATAGACCGACGCAGCGGCGCACCAGGCAAGCATACGCTGCCGACGCGTGCGGCCCCGCTTCAGCGCGATCGTTCCCAACAGGATGTAAGCGATCAGCCCCCCCACCTTGGCCGTCACCCAGTTGGCAGCGAAAGGATACTGCGAAATCATCATGGCCAGCACGATCGCACTTCCGAGCAGCATGCTGTCGACGACATGCGGCAGGAGCCGGGTCGCACGGTGACGTAACAGTGGAGACCCGGAAAACATCCACCAGCCGCGTAACGCGAACCCCATCGCGCTGAGCACCACCATAGTGACATGCAGATTCTTGATCGTGTAGTAAATCATCTTCGGCGAATCCGCTGTCGCTGTCGTGAAAAAACCAGGGCGGCGAATACGAGACGCGCCGGCCGTCGGTCAGGATCGCGATTCTCCATCGTTCAGGCCGTGTTATCAAACATCCCTGCGTTCCGTCTGTTGCACCCGCCGCATGCAGGACCGGGATCAGTGGCGTTAGAATGCTCGGCCTATGCAGGGGGTTCTCAATGTCCAGTCCAAACCAGGATCTGTCCGCGCTGTTAATGCAGGTGCCGCTGTTCAGTGGCCTGAGCGAAGCGGATGTCGGCAACGTCGCCCGTTTCACCCGCGAGCGCAAGCTCGACAAGGGTGAACTCCTTTTCCAACGCGGCGACCCGGCCCACGGCTTCTATCTGGTCGTGACCGGCCAGATCAAGCTCGGCGTCTCGTCCGCCCAGGGCAACGAGAAGGTCGTCGAGGTCGTCGGTCCGATGCAGACTTTCGGTGAGGCCGTGATGCTGATGAATCGCCCCTACCCGGTGTTCGCCGAGGCGCTGGTCGCGTCCAATCTGTTGCACATCGGTCAGAACGTCGTGTCCGAACTGATCGATCAGGACCCCGACTTCGCCCGCAGGCTGCTGGCCGGCATGGCGGTCCGTCTGCACGGCATGGTCAAGGACGTCGAAGCCTACTCGCTGCGCTCGAGCACCCAGCGAGTGATCGGTTACCTGCTGCAACAACATGACGACAACGACCACAGCGCCACTCCACGCATCCAGTTGCCCACCAGCAAGCAGGTCCTGGCGTCCCGCCTCAACCTCACGCCAGAAACCTTGTCCCGGATCTTTCACGACCTGTCCGACGCCGGCCTGATCAGGGTACAGGGCAAGGACATCACCTTGCTTGCGCCCGATCGACTCGCTCGACATCAGGGCTGACCACCGGGCCGCCGGCCTTCCTTGCCGAGCCGATTGTGCGCAACCGACCAGAACGGGTCATTGACGCCAGTCAAGCGCACGGCGCCGGGATCCGCAGCATTCGGTGCGGGCGCAACGGGTCACCGTTCGAGCACGTAAGCCCCCGGCGCATCGGCCAGCCGGGGAAACCCGCGACGGCTGACCGGACGCGCATCCACCCACTCACCGCAGCGCGGCTTGAGCCATTGCATCCAGTCTTCCCACCATGATCCGTCATGCTCCGTAGCCTGACTGCGCCAGCTGTCGGCCGGGTCGGAGCGGTGCGCGTCGGCCACCCAGTATTTGCGCTTCGGTGGATCGACCGGTGGATTCACGATGCCGAAGATATGCCCCGAACTCGACAGCACGAAGCGCTTGGGTCCGGTGGCGTGATTATTGATGCGATAGGCCTGCTTCCACGGCGCGATGTGATCGTCCTCAGCCGCAACCGCATAGACGGGCTGCGTGATGCGCGACAGATCCAGGGGCTGTCCGGCCAGGCGCAGCCCATCCTTTTCGATGAGTCGGTTCTCCAGATAGAGTGCGCGCAGATACCACGCATGCATCGCGTAGGGCATGCGCGTGGTGTCCATGTTCCAGAACAGGACGTCGAACGGCGGCGGCGATTCTCCATACAGCCAACCATGCACGACGTAGTGCCAGATCAGAGTGTTCGAGCGCAACAGGCGGAACGACCACGCCATCTCCCTGCCATCGAGGCAACCCTTGCGCGCCATGTTGCCGATGATGAAGCGGATGCTCGCATCATCGACGAACACTTCGATATCCCCCGGTTTGTGGAAATCGACCAGCGTCGTCAGCAGCGTGAGGTCGGCCACCGGAACGTGTTCCTCGTCGAATTCGCGATTGGCCCAGGCCATGTACATGGCCAGTGCGGTGCCGCCGATGCAGTAGCCGACCGCATGCACCCGCGCCGCCCCGGTGAAATTGCGCGCAACATCCACGGTCGCGTGCACGCCGCGCATCAGATAATCGTCGAAACCGACGTCGCGCAGGGATTCGTCCGGATTCTTCCAACTGGTGATGAACACATCCAGCCCCTGGTCGAGCAGATAGCGAATCATGCTCTTCTTCGGGGTCAGGTCCAGGATGTAGAACTTGTTGATCCAGGGCGTGACGATCACCACAGGTTCCGCATGCACCTTGGGTAGGGTCGGCGCATAGTGGATGACCTCGAGCAGGTCATTGCGAAACACCACCGCACCAGGTGTGGTCGCCAGGTTCTCGCCGACCTTGAAATCCTCCGGATCGGTCATCCGCACGTCACCCGCGCGCATGTCGTCGAGCATGTTCCTGAAACCCTGGCGCACCGATTCGCCGTTGGATTCCATCGCCTTGCGGATCGCGATCGGGTTGGTCCAGAAAAAATTGGTCGGAGACACCGCGTTCAGCCACTTTCGCCACCAGAACGCCGCCCGGCGACGCTCCTTGCTTGACAGCCCCGGCGTGTCGTACAGCATGTCCTGCACATTGTGCGTGATCGCGAGATACCACTCCTTCGCGAGATCCCAGGTCGGCAGATCGGTCCACACCGGATCCGCGAAACGGACGTCGTCCGGATTGGGCCTGACCGGATCTGGATGCGATTTTCCGAGCATCCGCCACATCGAATGGCTCTGCAGGCGCCACAGATCATTCGAAAGCGCCAGTAGCCGCTCCCCCAGTTCCTGCGGATGGGTCATCCAGGCCAGCTGCGCATGAACGATGGGCGCAGTCATGCCGAGCGGATCGACCGTTCCTTCGACCGAATCATGCATCTGCCGCATCGCACGACTGACCGTGTCGAGCGGACTTCGAGAATTTCTGTTTTGCATTACCTTTCCTTGAGTGCCGTTCAGGCCTTGTCGTGCCACAATCAAGTCCATCACGGTGTCGTGAACGCCTCATGACGCCCTCCCGCCGCACCTGCTGCTGCCTTCACGCCAGCGGGTAGAGTCGCTCCGGCGCAGCGAGCTCGACGCCGTTCCAACCCCGCTCGGACTCGATCGCTTCGGCAAAGACCCTCGACGCCTCGTGTTCGCCATGCACGACGAAGGTGCGTTCAGGCGGTTTCTCGAAATGGGCCAGCCACTCGAGCAAGGCCCGCTGATCCGCATGCGCCGAGAGCCCCCCTATCGTATGGATCGCCGCCCTGACCGGCACGCGATCACCGAACAGCGTGACCGTACGCGCGCCATCGACCAGACGCCTGCCGAGCGTACCGCCGGCCTGAAAACCGCATATGACGATGCTGCACTCCGGGCGTCCGAGGTTGTGGAGCAGGTGATGCTTGATTCGCCCCGCGTCGCACATGCCGCTGGCCGAAATGATCACCAGGCCCGACCGCCGCGTGTTCAGTGCGATCGACTCCTCCACGTCCTGGACGAAGCGCAGCTTGACCTGCTCCGGATGCGCGAGAACCCAGTCACGCAGTTCACGGGTTTCCTCATCCCACAGGTCGTCATGCTGCAACGTGAGTTCGGTCACGGCCGATGCCATTGGCGAGTCGACGACGATCTCGAGACCCTTCACCCTGCCCTGTCGGACCAGACTGGCCAGCACGAAGATGACCTCCTGGGTCCGGCCAACCGCGAATGCCGGTATCACGACATTGCCACGGCGCCGTTCCAGCGTGTCATGCAGCACGGTGACCAGTTCGTCCTCGGTCTGCGCCATCGGCCGGTGCGCGCGATTGCCGTAGGTGGACTCGACGATCAGATAGTCCGCACGACGTATGGGCGCAGGGTCACGTACCACGGGACGCATTTTCTGGCCGATGTCGCCCGAGAACACGAAGCGCCTGGAGTGCCCTCCGGTGGCCACGTCCACTTCGATGATGGCGGATCCGAGAATGTGCCCAGCGTCACGGAACCGACAATGAACCCCGGAATACACTTCGACGTCCTCGTCGTAACTCACCCGGCGAAGACGCGCCAGGCTTTCGCGCGCCTGCTCCACCGTGTACAGCGGTGCGGCGTTGGACAGACTCCTCGTATTGCGCGACCGTCTGTGCCGATTGGCCCATTCGGCCTCCTTCTCCTGGATGTAGGCCGAATCGAGCAACATCACATGAAGCAGATCCACAGTCGCCTTGGTCGCAACAATCGACCCCTTGTACCCGAGTGAAACCAGCCGCGGAACCAGGCCGGAATGATCGAGGTGCGCATGGGTGAGCAACACGAAGTCGATCGCGCGCAGATCGAAATCGAACGCCCGGAAGTTCTTGAATGCGGCGTTGCGGCCACCCTGGAACATGCCGCAGTCGACGAGAAAGGCAAGACCGCCATGCTCCACCCTTGCGCATGAACCGGTGACCTCTCCGGCCGCGCCATGAAACGTGATCTGCATCGTCGCCCTCCCTGTCGAATGAGGCGCGCTCTGGACCGCCTCCGTTCCAGCATACCCCGCTCGGGCCTACCCATCCAGTGCGCAAACTCTGGCATCATGACGTCGACACCCCCTTCCTGTCAGACAAAGTGCAAGGAGACGCATCATGTTCAAACATCTGCTTGTTCCGACCGATGGATCCCAGTTGTCGGATGCGGCCGTAGGTCGCGCGGTGACATTCGCCAAAGAGACCGGCGCGCGCGTGACCTTCTTTTATGCGCAGCCCGATTTTCCGATGCCGATCTACGGCGAGGGCGCGCTGATCGACCCGACCACGCCGGAACAGTTCGCTAAATCGGCCGAACGGGAAGCAAAGAAGATCCTGGACAAGGCCAAGGCCGCTGCCGACGATGTCGGCGTCGTCGCCGACATCGACACCGCGGTCAATGAGGTGCCCTATGAAGCGATCATCGACGCTGCCGACCGGCATGGTTGCGACCTGATCTTCATGGCCTCACACGGTCGTCGCGGCATCGCCGGACTGCTGCTCGGCAGCGAAACTCAGAAGGTGCTGACCCATTCGAAGATTCCGGTGCTGATCTATCGTTGACCCGGACAAGACGTTCTTAAGGGGTTACGACGTCCGTCTGGCTGCACCGATCCGTCCATCCGCCTCTGTCCGATCAGCCGCACGCGACCGAGGCACTTGCGCTTGGCTTCGAGCCTCGCGCAGCCTGCGCATTGGATCGGCAGCCGGCTTCAGTTCGGCGTTTCGCGATTGATTTCGTCAGGCTGGCGCTGCAGCCAGATCGTCATCAGGCTCGACGCCGCGCAAACCAGCCAGAAACCGAAGAAGCCGATCGAATAGGTCGCGATCTGCGAGTATTCGACCGGATCACCGAACAGGTAGAGTTCCCGCGGATTGATGATGGTGAAGAACAGCATCTCCGCAATGCCTGCGACCAGAAACGACGGCCACAGCACCTGAATCCATTTCATCATTCCCTGCACTCCTAAACCATGAACCCGATCGCGACTTCGCCCACCGTCCGCGTTCATTGCCGGTAGGGTCGAACTGTTTTTTGCGGGCCCTGCACTGTCAGGACTCGTAAGGAAGAATGCGCTTTTCGGTCTCTGTCGGGATGTAGACCGCTCCGTTCAAGCGCCAGGTGCGCGATTCGTCCTCGAGCTGAATGATCCAGCGACCGGTCGTCAGCGGAGCGACCGGCCCCGAGAAAACACCGCCACTCGCGTCGAGTCGCAGGATCTGATCCTGACCGCCACGGGTAGGATGCGCGATCGTGACGATCAGCGCCTTGGGCAGGGACGCCGCATCTTCGGCCGACAGGCGTACCGTCACGTTTTCGGAGCGGATGCTCAGGTCGGCGACCAGACCGAGCTCGGCAGCATGCACCGAGCGCGCGAGGGTACGGTCTATCGCACGGCCCTGCCGGTAGTAGTCATCGACCACCAGTCCATCCCAGGTCGTGATCGCAAGATACAGAAACACCATTCCGACCACCACCGAGGTCGCGGGCAGTGAGATCAGGATCCACGGCCACCGCTGCTTGTACCAGGGGGGCGGTTTGCCTTGAAGGTCGCGCATATGCCTGCTTGCCTCGCCTCTTGCATCTGCCGTCATCGCGGCAGGATGAATGTCGTTTGTTCGCGCACCGAAGTCGCGTCCCCGCCATCGGTGACTTCGACCTCGAAGAAGATGTCGTGCGAGCCGGGCACGCCCGCCTCCGGCGGAACGCGAACCTGAACCGTCACCGACTCGGTGTTCGCGGCCGGCAGGCGGACCGTGTCTTCACCGTCGATTCGAACACCGTCCATACCGCTGACCGAAATCCGCACCGTCCGCTCTCGTTCGACCATGTTGATCACGTGCAGACGATAGACGTTCTCGATCAGCCCATTCTCGACCTCGCGCGCCAGCGTGGCCCGGTCGCGGATGATGTCCACCCGCAGGTCGGAGCGCGTCGCCAGGCCGAACACGGTCGCGAGACAGATCAGCGCGAGCAGTCCCCCGTAGACCAAGGTCCTCGGGCGCGCGATATGGGTCAGGATGTCCCGCTTGCTCCAGTGCTGCTTCAGTGCATTCTCGGTCGAATAGCGAATCAGTCCGCGCGGATAGTCCATCTTGTCCATGACCTGATCACAGGCATCGATGCATGCCGCGCAGCCGATGCATTCATACTGAAGCCCCTTGCGGATGTCGATTCCGGTCGGACAGACCTGCACGCAGATACCGCAGTCGATGCAATCACCCTTGCCGACGGTCTTGGGGTCCACACCCTTGCGGCGTGTGCCGCGCGGCTCACCCCGCTCCTCGTCGTAGGTGATAACCAGCGTATCGGGATCGAACATGACCCCCTGGAAACGGGCGTAAGGACACATGTACAGGCACACCTGCTCGCGCATGACGCCCGCGAACATATAAGTGAAGGCCCCGTAGAACAGGATCCAGAAGGTTTCCCAGGGACCGAAACTCAACGTACGCGCCGACTGCAGCAACTCGTCCAGCGGCGAAAAATAGGCGACGAAGGTAAAGCCGGTCCATAGCGCGACCAGACCCCAGACTGCGAACTTGGTCGCACGCAACCGGAACTTGCGCGCATCCATCGGCGCGTCGTTCAGTTTCCGACGCTTGTTGTGATCACCCTCGATCTTCTCCTCGATCCACATGAAGATCTCGGTGTAGACCGTCTGAGGACATGCGTAGCCACACCACAGGCGACCTGCGATCGCGGTGAAGAAGAACAGCGCATAGGCGGAGATGATGAGCAGGATGGCGAGATAGAACACATCCTGGGGCCAGAAGACCCAACCGAAAATATAGAACTTGCGTTCGGTCAGGTGAAACAGCACGGCCTGCCGGTCGTTCCAGGTGAGCCAGGGCAGACCGTAGTATATGAGTTGGGTGACCCAGACCATGATCCAGCGCCAGTTCGCGAAGTAGCCGCTGGTCGAGCGCACATGCAGTTTCTTGCGCGCCGCGTAGAGTCCTTGATCGGAGGGTTGGTCGTTTCCTGTGCTGGCTTTCGATGCTGCCGGGTCGGCCATGACGGCGATGTCCGCAAAAGAGATTCGGGGTAAAAACACCCCGGGCGCCCGGCCCGGGGCATCCGTGCAAGCTGTTATTGTGCGCCTGTCCGGATCGAGCCGGACAGGCGTG
Source organism: Denitraticella aggregata (assembly GCF_048158365.1). Taxonomy (NCBI): domain Bacteria; kingdom Pseudomonadati; phylum Pseudomonadota; class Betaproteobacteria; order Rhodocyclales; family Zoogloeaceae; genus Denitraticella; species Denitraticella aggregata. Next base: position 52,986 of record NZ_JBLLNL010000013.1, read on the forward strand.
CTACCTGAGTATCAAGTTGTAGATCTGCCCGTTCAGCGCCCGGGCTGATTCGTCAGGCCCCAAACATATGCCGAAAGGAGGTGGACCTTGTCTTCGCCCAGAAATTCACCGAAACCGGGCATGCGGTTCATCCGGCCATGCGTGACCGTTTCGATGATCGCAGCCTCGGAGGAGCCCCACAGCCAGGCGTTGTCGGTCAGGTTCGGGGCGCCCAGCGCGGTCATGCCCTGTGCATCGGCACCATGGCACGCGACGCAATTGGTCGCAAAGGCCTCGGCGCCACGTTGTGCGCGCAGCGAGTCGTGGGCGAGACCATTGAGCGAGCGCACATAGTTCGCGACGTCACGCACGCCGTCGGGACCCAGCACCGAACCGAATGGCGTCATCACGCCGTAGCGGCCGTTGGTGATGGTCGCCTTGATCGCATCCGGTTCGCCCCCCCACTGCCACGAATGATCGGCCAGATTCGGGAAACCGCGCGCACCGCGCGCATCCGAACCATGGCACTGGGCGCAGTAGGTCAGAAACAGGCGCTGCCCCATGTCCCGAGCCTCCGGATCGGCCGCAACGGCAGGCACGTCCATTTGGCTGTACTTGGCGAAGATCGGACCATAGCGCTCGTTGGCGGCGTTCTGCTCGGCTTCGTACTGCCCGACCGAGGACCAGCCCAGCACGCCTTTCATATTACCGAACCCGGGATACAACGCGAGATAGATCACACCGAAAATCAACGTAATCCAGAACAGGTACAACCACCACCGCGGAAGCGGATTGTTGTACTCGGCCAGGTTCTCGTCCCACACGTGACCATGCAGTTCGACCGGCCCGCTCTCCCGCTTGTTGTTCGACATCAGCACGAACAGACAGAACAACAGGCTCAAGGCCACCAGGCCCATCACGTAGACGTTCCAGAAGCCGCTAACGAAGTCAGCCATTTTCTTATCCTTCCTTGGATTGCCGTCCCGAACCACGGGGCGGCAGATCATCGTCGGTAAAGGGGAGTTGCGCCGCCTCGTCGAACCCCGACTTCGCGTGTTTGCTGTAGGCCCAGATGCAGATCCCCACGAAGCACAGGAACCCCAGAACCGTCGTCAATACCCTGAAGTCGTTCACATCCACGACGCTACTCCGTTTTGCGTTACTTGAAATTAGACAGGGCGGTGCCGAGTCCCTGCAGATACGCGATCAGCGCCTCGATCTCGGTCTTGCCTTCCAGCGCAGCCCGTGCTCCGGCGATCTCCTCGTCGCTGTACGGGTGGCCGAGCATGCGCAGGCGCGTCATCTTGGTCTCGATCGTATCCATGTCGATCGAACGGATCGGACGCTGCAACCACGGGAAGGCAGGCATGTTGGACTCGGGCACCAGGTCACGCGGATTGATCAGGTGCACCCGATGCCATTCGTCCGAGTAACGACCACCCACCCGATGCAGGTCCGGACCGGTGCGCTTGGAGCCCCACTGGAACGGTCGATCGTAGATGAACTCTCCCGCAACCGAATAATGACCGTAACGTTCGGTCTCGGCCCGGAACGGACGAATCATCTGCGAATGGCAGTTGTAGCAGCCTTCGCGCACATAGATGTCGCGTCCGGTGAGTTGCAGCGCCGGGTACGGCTTGATGTCCAGCGGATTGCCCTGGCGGTCGATCGCCTGCGTCGTCGACTTCTGGAAGAACAGCGGCACGATCTCGACCAGACCCCCGACACTCACCGTCAGGAGCGTCAGCACGATCATCAGGCCGACGCTCTTCTCGATCATGTCATGTTTCAATTTTGCCATGTCATCTTCTCCGCTTAAGCGTGCGCGGGTTGGGGCGCAAGCACAGGCGCTTCGTACGCCTTCTCACCGGCAATCGTCTTCACCATGTTGTAGAACATGATGAGCATGCCACTCAGGAACAGGATGCCGCCGACCAGTCGGATGGTCCAGAACGGATAGCTCGCCTTGACGCTCTCGATGAACGCATAGGTCAGCGTGCCGTCCGGGTTGGTCGCACGCCACATCAGGCCCTGCATGACCCCCGCGATCCACATCGACGCGATGTAGAGCACGATGCCGATGGTCGCGATCCAGAAATGGGTCGTGATCAGCTTCACCGAGTACATCTCGGTCTTGCCGTACATGCGCGGCAGCAGGTAATACACGGCACCGATCGAAATCATCGCGACCCAGCCCAGCGCACCGGAGTGGACATGACCCACGGTCCAGTCGGTGTAGTGCGACAGCGCATTGACCGTCTTGATCGACATCATCGGGCCCTCGAAGGTCGACATGCCGTAGAAGGACAGCGACACGATCAGGAACTTCAGGATCGGGTCGGTGCGCAGTTTGTGCCACGCACCCGACAGCGTCATGATGCCGTTGATCATTCCGCCCCAGGACGGCGCGAGCAGGATCAGCGAGAAGATCATGCCGACGGACTGGGTCCAGTCCGGCAACGCGGTGTAGTGCAAGTGGTGCGGACCCGCCCACATGTAGGTGAAGATCAGCGCCCAGAAGTGCACCACTGACAGCCGGTAGGAATACACCGGACGCTCGGCCTGCTTCGGCACGAAGTAGTACATGATGCCGAGGAAGCCTGCGGTCAGGAAGAAGCCCACCGCGTTGTGACCATACCACCACTGGATCATCGCGTCCTGCGTGCCGGCATAGGCCGAGTAGGCCTTCCAGCCGGAAACCGGGACGGCGGCGCTATTGACGATGTGCAGCAGCGCGACGGTCAGTATGAAGGCACCGAAGAACCAGTTCGCGACATAGATGTGCGAGACCTTGCGCTTGGCGATCGTGCCAAAGAACACGATCGCATAGGAAACCCACACCACCGCGATCAGGATGTCGATCGGCCACTCGAGTTCGGCATATTCCTTGCCGGACGTGAAGCCGAGCGGCAGCGTGATCGCCGCCAGCACGATGATGAGCTGCCAGCCCCAGAAGGTGAAGGCCGCCAGTTTCGGCGCGAACAGCGTGGTGTGACAGGTTCGCTGCACCACGAAATACGATGTCGCAAACAACGCACAACCGCCAAACGCGAAGATCACCGCGTTGGTATGCAGCGGGCGCAACCTCCCGAAATGGAACCATTCGCCGATGTCGCTCAGATTGAGTGCGGGCCAGACAAGTTGAGCGGCGATGATCACGCCGACCAGCATGCCCACGATTCCCCACACCACCGTCATGATGGCGAACTGGCGAACGACTTTGTAGTTGTAAGTCGCTTGCGATTGCATGTGAGTCACCTCTTCGATTGAAAGTCTTTTTCTTGCCGAATTTCAAAGGTCCCCGCTGCACGACACGGACCGCCGGCCTGAAGAATACGCCTTACAGGAATACCCAATTTGACGTAGGTCAATATTGTATTGCAGCAGGGGGCGAAGCCCAAGGACTGATGCGGATTTCGGACAAAAATCGATCCGCTCGAGGACGAAAAAAAAGGGTGCGTCCAAAACGCACCCCCAACCCCAACAGAGAGACAATAATCCCGCGCCCCGGAAGCCGCGGCGAAGTGTTTCGCGCGAGCTTTCAGAACGACGGACGAAGTATGCCGAGCGGCCGTCATGCCAGTGTTGACCTAGGTCAACAAACCGTAACGATGCGGATTCGGGAACGAGCAGGCTTCATTTTTTCAGTCCGTCGTGATGCTCCGGAGGCGGATCATCCTGTGCCTCGACCTCACTGGCGACCTCGACCTCGCTCGCGCACGACTCGGCGGCATCCGCAGGCTCCGCCACGGCGGCACTGCGCGCCGGCGCGTCGCGATCATCCATCAGCAGGCGATAGGCCGGCCCCTCCATGTCGTCGTACTGACCGGACCGGACCGACCACCAGAAGATGACGCCGATGATGAACACCAGCAAGACGGACAACGGAATCAGCAGATACAGGCCCATCATCGGTGGTTGCCCCCGGTTCTGGTCTGCAGACGCAGCGCATTGAGCACCACCAGCAGCGAACTGCCGGCCATGCCCACCCCCGCCATCCACGGCGTGATCAGGCCCATCATCGCGAGCGGCACCGACGTAAAATTGTATGCAAACGACCACCACAGGTTCTGGCGAATGATGACCAGTGTTCGGCGGCACAGACCGATTCCGCGGGACAGACCCGCAAGACTTTCCGACAGCAGCACGATGTCGGCCTGATTGCGCGCCAGGTCGGTTCCGCCGCCCATCGCGACCGACACCTGGGCCTGCGCGAGCACCGGCGCGTCATTGACGCCGTCCCCGACCATCGCGACCACCGCGCCGGGCGCCTGCTGCTTCGCGGCGACCCAGGCCTGCTTGTCCTGCGGCAGCATGCCGGCGTGCGCTTCGTCCACGCCCAGTCGTGCAGCGACCGCGGATACCGCCGCAGCCGAGTCGCCACTGATGATGGCGGTCGGCACGCCCTCGTGCCGAAGGCGTCCGAGCAGCACACTCGCATCCTCGCGCGGCACATCCGCAAGCCGGAACAGCGCCGACCAGCCGGCGTCCGAACCCATCGCGACCACGGACCCGCCGTCGCGCTCGAGCGAGCCGATCGCCTCCGGCACGGGTGTTCCTGCAAGTTCGGCGACGAAATCGGGCCGGCCGATGCGCAGCGTCACCCCGTCGATGTCGCCCTCCACCCCCCTGCCGGTCACCGAGCGCAGGCCCACGACCTCCGGCAGGGCCAGTCCCTCGGCCGCCTGCCTTACGCCGGCTGCGACCGCATGCTCGGAAGCCTGTTCCAGCGCAGCGGCGCGTGCCCGCACCGCCTCCTCGTCCGATCCGTCCAGCACCCGCAGCGCATCGACCTGCATCACGCCATGGGTCAGCGTGCCGGTCTTGTCGAAGACGAAACGGTTCGCACCCGCCAGCGCCTCGATCGCATGGCCACGCGTGACCAGCACGCCCATTCGGGCGAGCGAATCGGTCGCCACCGTCAGCGCGGTCGGCGTCGCGAGCGACAATGCGCACGGACAGGCCACCACCAGCACCGACACGAACACCCACAGCGCCCTGTCGGGATCGATGAACTGCCACATGACGTAGGTCAGCGCCGACAGGCTCAGCAGCGCGACGATGAAAACGCGTGCGACGCGATCCGACTGGGTGGCGATGGCGGGCCGTTCGGCCGCCGCCCTGTCCATCAGCTTGCGGATGGAGGCGAGCCGGGTCGAATCGCCGACCTGACGAATCTCGATCAGCAGGGGGCTCGCGATGTTGATGCTGCCGCCGGTGACCACCGAGCCGGAACGCTTGACCACCGGCCGACTCTCGCCGGTCAGCAGGGACTCGTTGGCCTCGCTGTCACCGTCGATCACCACGCCATCGGCCGGAATCACCTCGCCCGGGCGGACCCGTACCCGATCGCCGGGAAGCAGTTGCGACACCGGCACCTTGCTCGCGGCACCATCGTCCGACAGTCGCTCGGCAAAAACGGGGATCACCTTGCCCAGTTCCTCGACGCCGCGTACCGCCTTCTGGCGGGCCAGCATCTCGAGGTAGCGTCCGAGCAGCAGCAGAAACACGAACATCGTGACCGAGTCGAAATACACGTCCGGCCCGTTGGTCAGCGTCGCCCACACGCTGGCGATGAAGGCGCTGCCGACGCCGAGCGCGACCGGCACGTCCATGCCGAGGCTGCGCAACCTGAGGTCGCGCAGCGCGCGCTGGAAGAACGGGGCAGCCGAGTAGAACACCACCGGCAGCGTCAGGATCAGGCTGGCCCAGCGCATCAACAGGTCCGCATCGGCCGAGATGTCGCCCTCCGCCGCGATATACGACGGATAGGCGTACATCATCACCTGCATCATGCCGAAGCCGGCGACGAACACCCGCCACAGCATCGAGCGCCGCTCTCGCTTGGCGATCTGCTCGGAACGCTCGGCATCGTAGGGATAGGCACGGTAGCCGATGGCCTGGATCGCGGCCAGGATCTCCGACAGCCTGGTCTTGCGTTCGTCCCAGCGCACCCGCGCGCGGCGCGTCGCGTAGTTGACTTCGACCAGCGACACACCCGGCTGACGGGCGACATGCTGCTCGTTGAGCCACACGCAGGCGGCACAGGTGATGCCCTCGAGAATCAGCGATGCTTCGCGCTCGTTCTCACCGACCGGCTGCACGAAGGACTTCTGGAAATCAGGATGATCGAACAGCCCGAGTTCCTGCAACTCGACCGGCAGCGCCTCCTTCTGCGGCTCGGGCATCGCATCCCGATGGCGATAATACTCGGTCAGTTCGTTGTCCACGATGGACTGCGCCACCGCCTCGCACCCGACGCAGCACATCCTGCGCCGGACCCCGTCGATCGCGACGAAATGCCGGGTCGTGGGCGGGACCGGCAGACCGCAGTGGTAACACTCTTCCGGCGTGGCCGCGGCATCCGCGACCGTCATTTCGGCAGAACTCATCGACTTCGATCACGCGTTCCATCATCGACCCTGCATCGCGGGCGCGGCAGGGAGCGCCACTTTTAGCACATTTCCGGACCCTGACCAACGCGTGCGACGAAAGGTTCGCCGCCGTGAAGCCTTTCTACTTCGCCGCCATCCGGATCGCGCCATCCAGGCGAATCACCTCGCCATTCAGGTACTGGTTCTCGATGATGTGACGCACCAGCGCCGCGAACTCGGACGGGCGGCCGAGACGGGACGGAAACGGCACCATCTTGCCGAGCGAGTCCTGCACGTCCTGCGGCATGCCCATCAGCATCGGCGTCTCCATGATGCCGGGCGCGATCGTCATGACCCGCACGCCCGAGCGCGCGAGTTCGCGCGCCACCGGCAGGGTCAGTCCGACGATGCCGGCCTTGGACGCGGCATAGGCCGCCTGCCCGATCTGACCGTCAAAGGCCGCGACCGAAGCAGTGCTGACGATGACGCCGCGCTCGCCGGACGCGTCCGCTGCGGCCTTGGTCATCACGTTGGCTGCAAGCCGCATCATGTTGAAGGTGCCGATCAGGTTCACGCCGATGGTCCGCGCGAACGACTCCAGCCGGTGCGGACCCTCGCGCCCCACCACCTTCTCGGCCGGCGCGACACCGGCACAGTTCACCAGCCCGTGCAGCCCGCCGAAGCCCGATACCGCCCGGTCGATCGCGGCCTTCGCACTGGCTTCATCGGTCACGTCGGTCTTGACGAAAGCCGAAGCCGCGCCCAGCTCCGCCGCCATCTGATCGCCCGCTTCGTCATTGACATCGGCAAGCACCACCTTCGCGCCGGCATCGACCAACATGCGCGCGGTGGCCGCACCCAGGCCTGAGGCGCCACCGGTCACCACGAAAATCCTGTCTTCTATTTGCACTTCTCGTCTCCTTCAGGTATTTCAGCACTCGAATCGGAGGAAGATAGGGTTGGTTGACGCCCGCGTCAATGAACGTGTCGATTTGTATCGCCGGGACTGCACCCCATCCCCGCCCAGATGCAAAAAAGGCCAGCCCGTGAGGGTCGGCCTTCATGCTTGCATCTATTGGTGCTGCTGGCCGGAATCGAACTGGCGACCTACTGATTACGAATCAGTTGCTCTACCGACTGAGCTACAGCAGCGAAGAGCGCGGAATATACCTCAGTGACCGGCCCGCTTCAAGGGCAAATCGGACTGTGTTGCGTCGTGCTGCGCTGACGGACTCCAGTAGTCGGATCGGCTGTAGTGATTCTTGAGGTGATCGATCAGCAGGCGCACCCGTAAGGCGAGATGCCTGCGCTGTGGAAAAACCACGTAGATACCCATCTTCGGCGCTGCGTACGCATCGAGCACCGACACCAGCCGGCCGCTTCGCAGGTCGGACTCCACCTCCCACAGCGAGCGCCAGGCGAGGCCCTGTCCGGCCAGCGCCCATGCGTGCAACACGGTGCCGTCGTTGCATTGCAGGCGTCCATTGACCTTCACGGTCAGCGCCTCACCCTTGTCATCGACGAACTGCCATCCGCGTTGCTGACCCAGCGACAGGCAGTCGAATTCCACCAGTTCTTCCGGTGTTCCGGGCGCACCGTGGCGCGCCAGAAACTCCGGACTGGCCACCACGACCCGGCGATTGTCCGCGAGCCGGATCGAGACCAGACTGGAATCGGCAAGCTCGCCTATCCTGATCGCGCAATCGATGTTCTCGTTGACGAGATCCACCAGCCGGTCGGTCAGATCGAGCGAGCAACTCACGTCCGGATTCGCCTCCAGAAAATCGCGCAGCAGCGGCGCCACATGCAGGCGACCAAAGCCGGCCGGGGCGGACACCCGCACATGACCGCTGGCCTTGACACCGCCCAGACTGACCGAGGCTTCTGCATTCGCGAGGTCGTTCAGGATCCGCTGGCAATCCTCGAGAAAGGCCGCGCCCTCGAAGGTCAGCGACACGCTGCGCGTGGTGCGCAGCAACAACTTGACGCCCAGCCTTTGCTCGAGCGCGTCGAGGCGGCGACCGATCACGGCCGGCGTCACACCCTCGGCCCGCGACGCGGCCGACAGACTTCCGCGGATCGCGACACTGACGAAACTCTCGACCTGCTTGAATATATCCATTATTGACTAAAAGTACATAATCAATTTACCAAGGAGGGCATTCTATCTTTTTTAAACCGGTAATAAACTGAGCGCCTTGAATCCCGACGGTTCCGCCCCCTCCGGCAGGGCCGGCTTCAGTGGCCGACGATCAGGCCGACAAACATCGGGCGATCGCTCCCTTCGATTTCGACACGGAACGCACTCAATGAAAAACGGCAACAGGATTCGCGCAGTCGCATTCGACGCATTCGGCACCTTGTTCGATGTGTACTCGGTCGGCGCGCTGGCCGAGCAGCTCTTTCCGGGCAAGGGCGACGCGCTGACGGCGCTGTGGCGCCTGAAACAGATCGAGTATTCCTTCCTGCGCACGCTGTCCGGTCGCTACAAACCCTTTCTCGAGGTCACCGAGGATGCGCTGGTGTTCGCCGCGCGCAAGCTCGAACTCGACCTGGGCGAGACGCAGCGGCGTCAGTTGATGAACCAGTACGCCTGCCTGTCGCCGTTTCCTGAGAATCTCGGTGCGCTGAAGGCGCTGCGCGAGCTCGGCATGCCGATGGCGGTGCTGTCCAACGGCACGCCCGGAATGCTGGAGGTCGCGATCAAGAGCGCCGGCATGAGCGGACTGTTCGATCACGTGCTGTCGGTCGATGCGGTCGGTCAGTACAAGACGGCCGCCGCGGCCTATCAGCTCGGTCCGGACACCTTCGGCTGTGGGGCGCGCGACATTCTGTTCGTGTCGTCCAACGGCTGGGATGCAGCGGGCGCCACCTGGTTCGGCTACACCACGTTCTGGATCAACCGAGGTCGTCAGCCGCAGGAAGTCCTGGACATCAGCCCGACGATCACCGGTGAGCGGCTCACCGACGTGGTCGAGTTCGTTCGATCGCGAAATTCGCCGGGATCCGTTCCAGCAAGCCCGGACTGAAAAGATCTGTCGCGTCGATCAAACCATGAGATGGATCGCGCGACTGTCTCTCCTTTCGAACTCTCAGTTTTCGCAACCGCTTTTTTCATAAGGCCAATGACATGACTACACGCATCCAATGCAAGGCGCTCGAGGTCGATGCCGAGCTGCAGCGTTTCATCGAAACCGAGGCCCTGCCCGGCACCGGCATCGCCGCAGACACCTTCTGGAGCGCATTCAGCGATCTTGCAAACGAGCTCGCCCCGAAAAACCGGGCCTTGCTCGCCGAGCGCGACCGCCTGCAGTCGGAGCTCGACAACTGGCACCGGGCCCACCCGGGCCCGATCAGCGACGCAGCCGGCTACCGCGCCTTTCTGGAGTCGATCGGCTATCTGCAGCCGGCGCCGGCGCCGTTCAAGGTCACGACCGCCAACATCGACACCGAGATCAGCCAGCAGGCCGGCCCGCAACTGGTCGTGCCGGTGATGAACGCGCGCTACGCCCTCAACGCAGCCAACTCGCGCTGGGGCAGCCTGTACGACGCGCTGTACGGCACCGATGCGATCTCCGATGACGACGGTGCGACCCGTGCCGGCGGCTACAACCCGGTCCGCGGCGCCAGGGTCATCGCGTTCGCGCGCGACTTCCTCGACCAGGCGGCACCGCTCGCGAGCGGCAGTCACCGGGACGCCACCGCCTACACCGTCGGCGATAGCGTGCTGACGGTGCAGTTGTCGAACGGCGCCACCACCGGGCTCGAACGGCCCGAGCAGCTTGCCGGCTATCAGGGCGATGCAGCTTCACCGTCGGCGGTGCTGATCCGCCACAACGGGCTGCACCTCGAGATCCAGATCGATCGCACGCACTTCATCGGCAAGACCGACGCCGCCGGCGTGAAGGACGTGCTGATGGAGGCCGCGCTCTCCACCATCATGGACTGCGAGGACTCGGTCGCAGCGGTCGATGCCGAGGACAAGGTCATCATCTACCGCAACTGGCTGGGGCTGATGAAGGGCGACCTGGTCGACACCTTCGACAAGGGCGGCAAGACTGTGACGCGCGCGCTGAATCCGGATCGCCAGTACACCAGGCCCGACGGCTCGACGCTGAAGCTACACGGCCGCTCGCTGCTGTTCGTGCGCAACGTCGGCCATCTGATGACGAATCCGGCCATCCTGCTCGCCGACGGCAGCGAGATCCCGGAAGGCATTCTCGATGCGGTGTGCACGACGCTGATCGCGCTGCACGACATGGCGCGCAAGGGCAACTCGCGCACCGGCAGCGTCTATATCGTGAAGCCGAAGATGCACGGCCCGGCCGAAGTCGCATTCGCCAGCGAACTCTTCGGTCGCGTCGAGCAGATGCTCGGCCTGCCCGCCAACGCGATCAAGATGGGCATCATGGACGAGGAGCGGCGCACGTCGGTCAACCTCGCGGCCTGCATCAAGGCGGCCGAGGCCCGGGTCGCGTTCATCAACACCGGCTTCCTCGACCGCACCGGCGACGAAATGCACACCGCGATGCAGGCCGGCCCGATGATTCGCAAGGGCGACATGAAGACCTCGGCGTGGATCCAGGCCTACGAGCGCAACAACGTGCTGACTGGCCTGGCCTGCGGCCTGCGCGGCAAGGCCCAGATCGGCAAGGGCATGTGGGCGATGCCGGACCTGATGGCCGAGATGCTGAAGCAGAAGATCGGTCATCCCAAGGCGGGCGCGAACACCGCCTGGGTGCCCTCGCCGACCGCCGCGACCTTGCATGCGATGCACTACCATCAGGTCGACGTGCAGGCGATCCAGCAGGAGATGGAGCAGATCAGCTTCGCCGCCGAGCGCGACGCGCTGCTCGCCGGCCTGCTGACCGTGCCGGTCGCACCCCGGGCCGACTGGTCGCCGGCCGAGATCCAGCAGGAACTCGACAACAATGCGCAAGGCATCCTCGGCTATGTGGTGCGCTGGGTCGACCAGGGCGTGGGCTGCTCCAAGGTGCCCGACATCAACAACGTCGGCCTGATGGAGGATCGCGCCACGCTGCGCATCTCCAGCCAGCACATCGCCAACTGGCTGCTGCATGGCGTGACCAACGAAGCCCAGGTCATGGAAACCCTGAAGCGCATGGCCGGCGTGGTCGACAAGCAGAATGCGGGTGACCCGGCCTACAAGCCGATGGCGCCCGACTTCGACAAGTCGGTCGCATTCAAGGCTGCTGCCGATCTGGTGTTCAAGGGCTGCGAGCAGCCCAGCGGCTATACCGAGCCGCTGCTGCATCAGTGGCGCCAGGTCGCCAAGGCGGGCTGAGCATCGATCGTGTGACGCCGGCGCCCACCGGCGTCACACGATCGAGAGGATGACGCACCAGGCATCCGACCCGAACGATGATCCGCACCCCGTTGCGTTCAGGACTGTTTGACGGCGTTGAGGCGCTTCACACCATTGACGAAGCGCGACAGCGTCTCCGACAGCACGCCACGCGGAATCATCACTTCGATCAGCTGAAAACGGCCGCGCGTGGCCATCGCCGCATCCATTGCCGCCTTCAGCTCGGCACGCGTATGGACCCGCACGCCGTCACCGCCCATACCCGCGGCCATCTGCGCGAAACCCCATTCGTCGAGGTCGTTGAAAGCGGATTCCGGCTGAAAGGTGCGCAGCATCTCCCAACTCGCGTTGTTGAACAGCAGCACGATCGGATCCCAGCCATAGCGGCCGCAGTTGCCCAGTTCCCAGCCGGTCATCTGGAAGGCGCCGTCGCCGACCAGGATAAGCGGACGTTGTCCGGTCGCAGCCTGCCAGCCCAGACCTGCCGGCACACCGAAGCCCATCGTCGCGTAGTAGCCCGGGGCGACCAGCGCAGTGTGCTCGATGTCCATCGCGGTGAACAGGCAGTCACCCACGTCCGACGCGATTGGCAGCTTGCCGTGCTCGGCCATCAGGTCATTGACCGCGGCCGCGATGTCGGCCGGCGCGATGGCCGCGTCATCGGCGACCAGCCCGCGCGGAAAGGCCGGGCGGTTCACGGTGAAGGCCTTGCCGCCGGACGGCACGCGCTCGAGCAGGCCGTCAACCAGCGCGTCGAGCGGGATCATCGGATAGGTGTGATAGCCTATCGTGACCCGCCCCTCCAGCGCCTGTATCGTCTTGCGCAGGTCGATGTGCTTCTCCGACACCGCGAAGTTGGTGTCCGAGATGATCACGCCGAGCAGGAACAGCCCGTCCGAGTCCTCGACCAGGCGGGTGACCTCCGGCAGGCCCGCCAGGCCCATGTAGGTACCCATCAGCGGTGCGTCGTGATCGGCGAGCAGGCCACGGCCCATGAAGCTGGTCACCACCGGCAGTCCGAGGCGCCGCGACAGTTCGGCGACCTTGACCTCCAGCCCGAAGCGGCGGACTTCGACGCCAGCCATAAGCACCGGTGCGTTCGCGCTTCGCAGGCGTTCGATGATTTCCTCGACGCACGCATCCAGCGCCTCCGCGTCGACCGCCGGCGGCGTCTCGGGAACGACAGGCGCGCACGGCTGGGCCACCATGTCCCGCGGGATCTCGATATACACCGGGCGCGAATTGCGCAAGCAGTTGCCCAGTACGCGTGCGATGTCGGACGGTGCGCGCGCGGCATCGTCCAGCCGCACCTGGTCGCAGGTGATCTCGCGGAAGATCTGGAACTGCGAATCCAGCGTCTTCGCCTGATGATGCAGCAGCAGGCCGGAACGCGACTCGCCCAGCCCGGGTCCCCCGGAGATCACCACCAGCGGCGATTTCTCCGCGTAGGCCGCCGCGACCGAGTTGATCATGTTCAGCGCACCGGCGCCATAGGTCACCGCCGCGACCCCGAGGCCGCCGCCGATGCGCCCGGCCGCGTCGGCGGCGAAACCCACGCCGGGTTCGTGCGACAGCGTGTAGAGCGGCAGGATCTTCGATTCCTCGATGATGCGGAAGTAAGGAAGCGCGAAATCACCGGGGATGCCGAAGATCAGGTTCGCGCCGTGATCCTTGAGCGCGTGCAGGAGGGATTCGGTGAGATTCATGGCTGGCCTCATGGGGATGGTATGAGGGTCATTATCCCGCGCAACATGCACACGATGTACGCGTTCTTGCGCCTAAAAACGGTATATTACGCACGTTTCGTGCATAAAATGGCTTTCATATGAGTACTCTTAGCATCGATCGACACGATCTCGCGCTGCTCGATGCGCTGCAGCGCAGCGGCAACGCGACCAACGCGGCGCTGGGCGAAGCGGTGCACCTGTCCGCTTCCCAGGTCAGCCGCCGCCTGCAGCGCCTGCAGGACGCCGGCCTGATTGCCGGCTTCGCGGCCCTGTTGAACCCCGGCGCCCTCGGCCTCGGCGTGACCGCCTTCGCGCACGTGATGCTGGAGCGTCAGGGCGGCGCCCGCGTGGAGGCATTCGAGGAAGGCGTCGCGGCATTGCCGGAGGTACTGGAGTGCTTTTCGGTCAGCGGCAACGCGGACTACGTGCTGCGCATCGTGACGCCGGACCTTGCCGCCTTTTCGGAACTGATGATGAAACACGTGCTTCGCCTGCCCGGCATCGCCAACATCAAGACCGACATCGTGCTGAGTACCGTAAAGCAGACGCATGTGCTGCCGCTCGCCCACATCAGCCGTCCACGCAGGCCCGGGCAGCGGGTAAGCTACTCGGGCAATTGAAGCCGGGACGCGGTTCGCAGTGTCGATCAGTTCCGATGATCCATTCCCTGAACTCTATTTCATGACCAGCGGCCAAGACGTGCCATTGCCGCAACAGGGCCGCCCGATTCGGCGCGTCCGCACCCGGAGGAGTAAAAGATGATCGCCGCCCTGACGCTGTTGCTGGTGTTTCAACTGATCGGGGAAGTGCTCGTGCGCGGACTGGGCTTGCCGATTCCCGGTCCGGTGGTCGGCATGGGTCTGCTGTTCGCCTCGCTGATCTTCGCGAAGGGACCCGGTGCCGATCTGCGCGGCACGGCAAATGGCCTGCTCCAGCACTTGTCCCTGCTGTTCGTGCCGGCCGGCACCGGCGTGATGCTGCACTTCCAGCGGCTGGCCGATGAATGGGTGCCGCTGATGGTGGCGGTCGCGGTCAGCACGGTGCTGTCGATCGCGGTGTCGGCGCTGCTGCTCAATATGCTGATTCGTCGAAGCAGACCTGGCGCATCCGCGCAAGGGAGCGAAAAATGAGTCCGGACATCGGTGAGATCTGGGTCTATCTGTCCACGACGCCGCTTCTGGGGCTGACACTGACGCTGATCACCTATCAAGCCGCATGGTGGCTGTATCAGAAGGCGAACCAGCACCCCCTGCTCAATCCGGTGCTGCTGGCGGTGATCATGCTGGTGTCGGTGTTGACGCTGACCGGCACCGACTATGACGTCTATTTCGACGGCGCGCAGTTCGTCCACTTCCTCCTCGGTCCGGCCACGGTCGCACTCGCGATTCCGCTTTACGCGCAGTGGCAGCGATTGCGTGCGATGCTGCTGCCGCTGCTGCTGACGCTGGTGATCGGATCCCTCACCGCCGCGCTGTCGGCCGTCGGCGTCGCGGCACTGCTCGGAGCGAGCCGGGAATCGATGATGTCGCTTGCGCCCAAGAGCGTGACCACGCCGATCGCGATGGGCATCGCGGAGACGCTGGGCGGCCTGCCCTCGCTGACCGCGGTACTGGTGATCGCGACCGGCATCCTGGGCGCGGTGCTGGCGCGCTTCGTGTTCCAGGCGCTGCGCATCGAGGATCACGCCGTGCGCGGCTTCGCGATCGGCCTGGCCTCGCACGGCATCGGCACCGCGCGGGCCTTCCAGGTCAGCGAACAGGCGGGCGCATTCGCTGCGCTGGCGATGGGCCTGAATGCACTGGTGACCGCACTCACGCTACCCTGGATCCTGCCCTGGCTGGCCAGGCTACTGTGACGCACGGGCACCGACCCCGTTGCACCGAAGGGGCGACAGGTGGAAACTAAGCGCAGAAGACGCGAGGCACGACGAGAATGACGACAAGCGACGGGAGCGCGCGGACATGACACCCACTTCGGTTCACGACATTCGAAACGTTGCCCTGCTCGGGCACACCGGATCCGGTAAGACGACGCTGCTCGAGGCGCTGCTGGCCGCCGCCGGCGAGATCGGCAACCCAGGCAGCGTCGAGCGTGGCACGACGCTCAGCGACTTCGATCCGCAGGAAAAGCAGATGGGGCACTCGCTGAGCACCGCCATCACCCATCTCGAATGGGCGGGACACTGGATCAACCTGCTCGACACGCCGGGCCTGCCGGATCTGGCCGGGCGTGCGCTCGCGTCGCTGCAGGCGGTCGATACCGCCGCGGTGGTCGTCAATGCCCAGGCCGGCATCGAGAGCGGCACGCGCCGCATGCTCGAGGCGGCGCACGACAAATGCCGGCTCATCATCGTGAATCGCATCGATGCCAACGGCGCAGACCTGGCCGCGATCACCACCGCCCTCCAGAACAGCTTCGGCTCGG
This sequence comes from Denitraticella aggregata, assembly GCF_048158365.1. NCBI lineage: Bacteria > Pseudomonadati > Pseudomonadota > Betaproteobacteria > Rhodocyclales > Zoogloeaceae > Denitraticella > Denitraticella aggregata. Next base: position 68,816 of record NZ_JBLLNL010000013.1, read on the forward strand.
TGTGTCTGCCGATCAATCTTCCCGATTCCGCGTGCGAGACCGTGCTCGACTGTTTCTTTTCACCCGTGGTCGGTGCTGCGACCGCCTTCGGTTCGATCGAGCAGGCGCACGACGCGATCGTGGACCAGGTGGTCGAACTCGACGAAGAACTGATGGCGGCCTATCTGGAGCAGGGCGAAAGCCTGGACCCCGAACAACTCCACGCACCGTTCGAAAGGGCGTTGCGCGAGGGGCATCTGGTGCCGATCTGCTTCGTGTCGGCGCGCACCGGCGCCGGCGTTCGCGAACTGCTGGACATCCTGAGCCGCCTGATGCCCGATCCGACCGAGGGCAACCCGCCGCACTTCCTGCGTGGAGATGGGCGCGACGCGAAGCCCGTGGAGGTTCGGCCGGACCCCGACAGTCATGTCGTCGCCCATGTATTCGAGGTGTTGAATGACCCTTACCGCGGAAAGCTCGGCATCTTTCGCATCCATCAGGGCCAGGTCACGCCGAATACCCAGCTCTTCATCGGAGACGGACGCAAGCCGTTCAAGGTCGCGCATCTGCTGCGTCTGCAGGGCAAGAATCAGGTCGAGACGCCGATCGGCATGCCGGGCGACATCTGCGCGGTGGCGCGGGTGGACGAAATCCATCCCGGTGCAGTGCTGCACGACTCGCATGACGAGGATTACTTCCATCTGGTGCCGCCCACGTTTCCACAGCCTGTCTACGGCCTGGCGCTGATCCCGGCAAAGCATGGCGACGAACAGAAACTGTCGGAGGCCTTGACCCGGTTGCTGGACGAAGACCCGTGCCTCCAGATCGGCTTCGACCCCCGGTCGCGTCAGACGGTCGTACGCGGGCTGGGTGAGTTGCACCTGCGCATCGTCCTCGAGCAACTGCGCAGCCGCTGGAACGTGCAGTTCGACACGGCGACACCGTCGGTACCGTATCGCGAAACCATCGCGGGCGTCGCCGAAGCGCGCTATCGGCACAAGAAGCAGAGCGGCGGCGCCGGCCAGTTCGGCGAGGTCGCGTTGAGGGTTGAAGCGCTGCCGCGGGGCGCAGGGATAGAACTCGGCAATGAAGTGAAGGGGGGGACGATTCCGACCAATTTCCTGCCCGCGGTCGAGAAAGGCGTCCGCCAGGCCCTCGCGGACGGTGCCCTGGCCGGCTTTCCGGTACAGGACGTCAGAGTGGTTCTGGTCGACGGCAAGCATCACGCGGTGGACTCGAACGAGGTCTCGTTCGTCACCGCTGGACGACATGCGACGCTGGAGGCGCTGCTCGCCGCGCGACCGATCGTGCTCGAGCCGCTGCTCGAAATCACCACACGCTTCCATGAGTCGCATTTCGGCGAGATCAGTTCGGAACTGTCGGTGCGCCGGGGTCGCCTGACCCATACCGAGAGTCCGGCCCCGGGCTGGAATGCGATTAGGGCAATCGTGCCGATGGCCGAACTGGACGGTTTCGAGGCACGCCTGAAGGCTATCTGCGCCGGAGATAGCGAGTTCACGATGACGGCCGCAGGCCATGAACCCGCTCCGCATGACGTCCAGCAACGACTGGCCGCGGCTCACGACGGATCCCATCCGCAATGAGGGCCGCACGGACTTGCCCGGATGAAGGACGGCGCGCATGAAGCTCACCCGCCGACACAAGGCCTATTGGCGCGCCAACCTGCGACTCACCGCCGCGCTGCTGGCGGTCTGGTTCGTGGTCATCTTCGGGTCGGGCTTCTTCGCGCAGACGCTGAACCAGTACAGCTTTCTCGGTTTTCCGCTGGCGTTCTACATCTTCTCGCAGGGTGCGCTGATCGTATTCCTGATCCTGATCGGTGTCTATGTGCGGACGATGAACCGGCTGGACCGCAAGTTCGGCGTGGCAGAACGACGCTGAAGCGCGGACCTCGCGGTCAACGCCCGAGCTTGCCGCCCGTCGCGAAGTTGTGTGCGTGGCGACTCACGCCGAAATCGATGAGCACCTTGCACCAGATCGTGACGCCTGCGATCGCGCTCCACACCTGATAATCGACCTGCCAGAACAGCACCAGGCCGATCACCGCCACGATGATCACGCCGCCCAGCAGGTTCAGCACCCCGGTCATCGGGGCGAAGCGTGCCGGATCGGGCGGCGCCTCGCCGCGCTTCAGCGCCACTTCCGAAAAGTCCCGCCTGATCAGGATCCGCCACGCACGGCGCAGCCAGATGAACGCGATCGGAAACAGGGCCAGGAACAGGATCCAGGTCATTGCAATGCTGATATCGAAAACCATTCGCCACTCCAACATGCACGCATGTGCGCGAAACCACGACAAGATGCCACAGATAAAAAAACCCCGCCAGATCACCGGCGGGGTTTCGCTGCCTGCGCGCCACAACGGCGCGCATCGGCAGACTATGCTTGCAGACGCTCAGTGAGCGTGGGTGCCATCGACCGCCTTCGCACCACGCGGGACGCGAACGCTATCAACCATGTGCTGGATATGATCCGGCGCAGGCTTGGTGATGGACAGAACGATGATCGCCACGATGAAGTTCACGATCGCCCCCACGGTACCGAACGCTTCCGGCGTGATACCGAAGAAGGGGTTCGGGCCACCGATCAGGTCGGTGTATCCCGTGCCCGGCACGAAGAAGATACCCTTGTGCGCGAACACGTAGAACAGCGTGATACCCAGACCTGACAACATGCCGGCGATGGCGCCTTCCTTGTTCATCTTCTTGGAGAAGATGCCCATCATGATGGCCGGGAACAGCGAACTGGCCGCAATGCCGAATGCCAGCGCCACCGTACCCGCCGCGAATCCGGGTGGGTTCAGACCCAGCCAGCCCGCGAACAGGATCGCGACCGCCATCGAGATCTTGCCGGTCATCAACTCGGCCTTCTCGGACATGTCAGGCACGAACACGTTCTTGACCAGGTCATGCGACACCGCGGACGAGATCGCCAGCAGCAGACCCGCCGCGGTCGATAACGCCGCTGCCACACCACCGGCTGCAACCAGCGCGATCACCCAGTTCGGCAACAACGCGATCTCTGGGTTGGCCAGAACGATGATGTCGGCATTCACCGTCAGCTCGTTACCCTTCCAGCCAGCCTGCTCGGCCCTGCTCAAGATCTCGGCGCTCGGCTTACCCGGTACGCCGCGAAGGGTGCCATCGTTGTAGTACTGGATCCGACCGTCGCCGTTCTTGTCTTCCCAGCGCAGCAGGCCAGTCTGTTCCCAACGCTTCATCCAGTCCGGACGGTCTTCGAACACCAGGCTGGCCTCGGGTGCGAACATGTCGCCACCGGTCTGGGCCGCGTGGTTCACCGTCGCGTGCAGGTTGTACTTGGCCATCGCAGCCACGGCCGGAGCAGTGGTGTAGAGGAGCGCGATGAACACCAGCGCCCAACCTGCGGAGCTGCGCGCGTCGGCCACTTTGGGCACGGTGAAGAAGCGGATGATGACGTGCGGCAGACCTGCGGTACCGATCATCAGAGACACGGTATACACGAACATGTTCAGCTTGCTGCCCGGCAGCGACGTGGTGTACTCGTTGAAGCCGAGGTCGGTGACGACCTGGTTCAGGCGCTCCAGCAGCGAAATGTCGCTACCCGCCAGGTTGGAGCCGAGGCCAAGCTGCGGAATCGGCATGCCGGTCAGGGTCAGCGAGATGAAGACCGCCGGAACCGTGTAGGCCGTGATCAGCACCGCATACTGGGCCACCTGCGTGTAGGTGATGCCCTTCATGCCGCCGAACACCGCGTACGCGAACACGATGGCCATACCGATGTAGATACCCATCTCGTTCGTGACACCGAGGAAGCGCGAGAAGGTCACGCCGACACCGGTCATCTGCCCGATCACGTAGGTGATCGATGCGGTCAGCAGGCAGATCACCGCGACGGTGCTGGCCGAACTGGAGTAGAAGCGATCGCCGATGAACTGCGGCACCGTGAACTTGCCGAACTTGCGCAGGTACGGTGCCAGCAGCAGCGCGAGGATCACGTAGCCGCCAGTCCAGCCCATCAGGAACAGACCACCACCATAACCCAGATTGGAGATCAGGCCGGCCATGGAGATGAAGGACGCGGCTGACATCCAGTCCGCAGCGGTCGCGATACCGTTGGTGACCGGGTGAACCCCGCCGCCCGCGACATAGAAGTCCTTCGTGCTACCGGCACGCGCCCAGATGGCGATACCGATGTACAACGCGAAGGACGCGCCGACGAACAGATAGGTCAATAAAGCAAGATTATCCATGTGAGCAGCCCCTTACTCTTCGTGAACGTCAAATTCGCGGTCGATCTCGCCCATCTTCTTCGCGTAGTAGAAGATGCAGGCGATGAACACGTAGATCGAGCCCTGGTGCGCGAACCAGAAGCCCAGCGGATAGCCACCCAGGTGGATATTGTTCAACATCGGTGCAAACAGGATACCTGCACCCAGCGACACCAGAAACCACACGATCATGACCTTCCAGATCAGTGCGAGTGTTGCCTTCCAGTAACCTTCAGCGTTGTGATCCATAACGCCTCCTCTCCTTTAAGTTGTCGAGCTGCGGCCGAACGACCACCAACCCCCGGACTACAAAAACAGCGTGGTGATTATTGGTTTTCGATCTTACTCGTTCCTTACAGTTGTCAACTTGTTCGGCACACGGCATGCAAAAACCCTTCTTGCAGGGCGCCTTTTTTCCCGAAAGCGGCGAATCCAGGCGTGCGCATGCCTGATACGCCGGCCCTGCACGCACCCGTCACTTCGCGTCGCGCACCAGACGAACATGGATATAGTCGGTCCGCCCGCCGGTGCCGGTATGGCCGGAATGGAACGCGACGCCCCATGCGCTGAACTTGAAGCGGTCATGCGGCCTGCTCGTCCAGAAGTTGCTTTCCGGCGTGTTCGGAAAAAGTGATTCGAGAATCGTCGGACGACGGTAGTCCCCGGCGCAACCGCCGCCGAGTCCTTCGCGGTCCGGCTCGGTTCGCATGCCGGAACTGCAGAAGGTCAACGCATAGAGCTCGGGCTGGGTCGGCAGGCGCCAGTCGTCGTGGCCGGCAAACGTGACCCCCTCATGAGCCTCAAGCGCCTGGTCCCAGTTCAATCGCTTCGCCTCACCCGCACAGGTGACCCCGGTCCATGTCTGGCCGAGGCTGCAGCGCATCCACATCAGGCCCGCCTCCACGTCCAGCACCGTCCCATCGTCGTTCGCGACATAGCGTGCAAGCTGCATCTGCTCGCGCGTCGCGAGACGTGACGCCTCCTCGGCCTCGCGCTCGCGCCCGACCTCGGTCAGTCGTCGCGCGAGGTTCAGCCTGACCACCGGCGTGCGCCTGTCCTCGACATGCGCGACCCTCGCCGCAGCGTAGAGTTCGCTGAAACCGTCCAGCGCGCGGGTCGCTTCCAGCGCATATTCGCCGGCTGGTAATCTGATCGAGAAGACCTGATCGGCCTGTTCGGGCGTCATGCCGTAATGCTGGCCATTGATCAGCAAGGTAGCGCCGCCGGGCTCGGACACGACTCGCATGACTCCGGGCTCACCGGTCGCTTCCACGGGCTGCTCGGACTTCCCGCAAGCCACGAGCGACAGCAGGGCGAGTACAGGGATGAACAGGGATCGGCAGGCTGACTGGACTGTATGCATTGAGGAACCCGGCAAGAGGGGCGATTGAGAAGCGGATCCGGAACACCGCCGGGGCGCGCCGCTGCAAAGGGCCCGCCGGCGAGAATGTGCGACGCCGAAACGGGCGACGCTGGACCGTGCAGTCGCCCGGCCACCCGCAAGGCAGAGGGCGTTGCGCCGGGTCGGACGGGTCGCATTGTGCCACAGCCTCAGGCGCAGACTGCACGAAGCAACCTCGTGACCGGGGTCGGTGCGGACCGAAGGGCAGCGAGTCGGAGGCCGGACGCGTGCCTACGAGGGCATCCGGTCGATTGCGACAAAGGGCCGCCGCCGGGCCACCCCTCGTCCTCGAAGTCGCGAATGCGAAGCCCGGTCGAGCCTCAGACCAGGCCCGGGTTCCCGTCCATGCCCTTGAGCCTGGGCATGTTGATTTCAAGCTGCGTGATGACCTTCCGGTCGCGCAGATGGCGGGCCACCACCTCCCACACGGGCGGCCCCGAGTCACGTGCATCTTCGGACACCGGTGCCCAGCCGGCGACCTTGTAGGTCTTACCCGGGTCGATCGGCTTGCCCTTCAGCATCATGTCGCTGATGCGGTTGCCCATCGAAGCATTCGGATCGCAGGCGTACTGAAGCCCGCCGACCCGCACCATGTCTCCCCCCTGCTGATAGTAAGGGTCGGCGTTGAACAGATTGTCGCAGACGTCCTCGAGCACCGTCTTGATCATCTCGCCGCTCATGTCGGTGACCGTGGTCCACGGATAGGTGATCGCGGTCTGGTCGAGCAGATGCTCCATCGTGATCGTGTCGCCCGGCAACAGCGACGTACCCCAGCGGAAACCGGGCGAGAATGCGATCTCGGCGTCCAGTTCGGCGATCAGCGCATCGACCAGCAACTGGTCCCAGGAACCGTTGAAATTGCCGCGACGGTAGAGCAGCCCCTCGGTCACGGCCAGCGGCTCGATCAACTTGTCGAGGAAGGGCGCACGGACCTTCTCGATCAGGGCAGCCATCTCCGGATCGGCAGGCAGCAGATTGGAGAACACCGGCACCAGCTTGTAGCGGAAATCCTGCACCTTGCCGTCGCGCACGTCGAAATCCATGACACCGAGGAACTTGCCGTTCGAACCGGCATTGGTCACCAGCGTCCTGCCGCCGGCGTTGTCGACGACGGTCGGCGCCGGGACGCCGTCATGGGTGTGGCCGCCGAAGATCGCGTCGATGCCGGTCACCCGCGAAGCCATCTTCAGATCCACGTCCATGCCGTTGTGGGACAGTACGACGACCACCTGGGCACCCTCCGCACGTGCCGCATCGACCGCCTCCTGCATTTCCTGGTCCCGGATGCCGAAACTCCATTCCGGGGTCAGCCAGCGCGGATTGGCGATCGGCGTGTAGGGGAAGGCCTGGCCGACGATCGCGACCGGAACGCCGTTGATGTTCTTGATCACGTAGGGCTTGAAGACTGGATCCTCGAAATCGGTGGTCTTGACGTTCTGCGCCACGATGTCGATGTGATCGACGAAATCGTTCTCCTCGATCTCCTTGAGCCGCTCGGCACCGAAGGTGCTTTCCCAGTGCAACGTCATCACATCCACACCGAGCAGCTTGCTCGCATCGACCATGTCCTGCGCATTGGTCCACAGCGAAGTGCCGGATCCCTGCCAGGTGTCGCCGCCGTCGAGCAGCAATGCGCCGGGACGGCTCGCCTTCATGCGCTTGACCAGGGTCGCCAGATGGGCGAAACCGCCGACCTTGCCATAGGTGCGGGCGGCCTCGACGAAATCGAGAAAGGTGAAGGCATGGGCCTGAATCGAACCGGATTGAAAGCCGAAGTGCCGGAGCAGGTGCTCGCCGACCAGATGGGGCGGCTGGCCCAGCATGCTGCCGACGCCGAGGTTCACATTGGGCTCACGGAAATAGACCGGCAACAGTTGCGCATGGCAGTCGGTCATGTGGAGCAAGCTGACGTTGCCGAAGGGCGGCAGATCGTAGAGCGTTTCGGCCGATTGCGCGGCGCGCGCAGGATCGGAATGCAGCGTCATGCCGCCGGCGGCAGCAACAGCGAGCACCTGCATGAATTCACGGCGATTCATTGACATAGCGGGACCTTTGGCGGCTGCCTCGAAGCGGTTCGGGGCATTGATTCAACGAGAACAGGGCAAAAAAGGGGCCCGTGGACCTGCACCACGGGCCCGGGACTTACGAACCAGTCTATTGGGGAGCGACGGCCTCATTGACCGGCGACTCCGGATCGAACAGATACGCCATCACGTGGCGAATCTGGTCTTCGGTCAGGATGTTGCCGTAGCCGTTGCGCGGCATGGTGCTGCATGCGTTGTAGGCCTTCGAGTTCCACAGCTTGCCCCAGGTGTACTTCACGATCTCCTCGGAGTTGCCACGCAACCTGCCGTAGCCATGCAGCGCCGGACCGATCGTCCCGTAAGACTCGTTGGTCGGATCCAGGCCGTGACAGTTGTAGCAGCTCCCGCCATTTACCAGATCGGCCGGATCTCGCCAGGTGAGCCCGCGGCCACTGAGCGCGATCTTCTGCCCCTCCTTCCAGTCACCCCCCTCGTAGAAGTCTCCATCGGACGGCCACTTGATCGTCTCCATCTCGACCGCCTGGAGCCGCTTCATGGTCTCCGGATCCGGGTCGGTCGGACTGGAACAGGCCTTCTGGATGTCGTCGCGAACCTGACGGTCGAGCGTCGCGATACCGCTTGCCTTGAACGACGACACCATCATCTCCTCGACCCGTGCCTCCAGATCGGAAGCGACGGCGATCGAGGCGAACAGCGCCAGCGGCGCAAATATCAGTTTCTTCATGTCATCGTCTCCTCAGCGCTTGACGCCCGGCCACACGGCCTCGCCACCGTTGCCCTTGCCCGCCATATACACCGACAGCGCGATCGTCACGTCCGAACCGAAGATCGGCTCGGCGGTCCGTTGCTGACGGAAGCAATCCCACAGGCGATGCTGCATCGTCCAGAACTGCGAGTTGGACACCCGGTACGCCGGCCACGAGCCCCATCCCTCGGCAGCCCCCTTGGCTGTCGTGATGTTCGGCAGACTGGTGGCGCGGATGCGCAGGTTGTCCTCGCCATGGCAGGACGCACACGAGAAATCCATCGCGCCGGTCCGATAGAAGAACGCCTTCTCGCCGAGGTCGTACATCTCCCTGACCTTGGGGTCGTCCAGGTCGATCGCGATCGGCTGTCCCTTGGACTGGCCTACGACGTAGGCCACGATCGAGGCCATCTTGCCGCGTTCGCCCTGGCGGAAGCGGCCATTGATGATCTCCTCCGGCGCGATACCCTGCAGCGTCTCCATGCAGGTCATCAGGCGGGACTCGAGATCCTGGACACTGCCGGTATCCGGGAAGTAGCGCGGCAACTGCGCGGCGGCCCCTTCGACGACACCCGGCCCGAGGCCGAGGTCACATTGCTCGAGCGTCGCGTTCCTGGGACCGCGTGCGGTGACCCACAACTCCTCGCCTTCCATCTCGAAAAGCTCGGCCGGGTTGCCATCGGCGAGCATCTGCCGATACTGGTCGAAGTTCAGCTCCTGCGAGTGCACGACCAGCGGTGCGGCGACCACGACGGCCGAAGCCACAGCCGCGGCCAATAGTTTTCTGTTCATCTTCTCTCCTCCGTGAACGGGCGTGGGGTGAAGCGCATCACGCCGCCCTGCGTGTCGACCGACGTGTTCGCAGGCGGTGATGTTCAGATTGCATAAGTCGGGATGACGGCTTCGACGCCACCACCCCGACGTCTTCAGCGAATCTGTACCTCGTCGGTACGGCTCGCGCCGTTGTTGTCCGCCCAGCTGATTTGCACCGTGTCACCGGTGGCGCCGCCGTTGAACTTGAACGCCAGGTACGGGTTGGTCGACACCGACGGACCCATGTAGACGGTCAGGACGACCTTGTCGCCGTGCTTGGCCGTGAGTTCGGTGATGTAGTGCGCCGGAATAGGCTCACCGGACGAATCACGGCGCTGGCCGGTTTCCATCGGGTGGGACATCAGCACACGAACTTCGGTGACGCCGTCGCTGGTGGCGGCGCGAATACGCATAGGACCTGCCATCTCTACTCTCCTTGATTTCCGGTTGTCGATCAGCCGCCGCAGCCGCCGAGGGTGACCTTGATTTCCTTCTTGGCCATGTAGAACTTGCCGTCGGCCTTGACCACCGCGAACACGTCGGAGGTCTGGCCCATCTTCACGCGCGTCTGCACGTCGGCGAGCGTGCCTTCCGGAAGGGTGAAGCTCGCGGCGAGCATGTTCGGGTTCTTCTCGATCATGATCGTGATCTGCTCGACATTGGCGAGGCTGCTGGTGACACCGACCGGCACGACCGCACCGTTCTCGGCGATGTCCGGTCCGACGATCGTGACCTCACCGCTCTCGGCAGGCGTACCCGCACCCATGGCCTTGAACGCCTCGTCCAGCGTGGTCGCGGAAAAAGCAGCCTGGTCGCGCGCGGCCAGCGCCGTTCCCGGCTTGATCATTCCGGCCGCGACCAGCAGTCCGAAGACTCCCAGACCACCGCCGACCCTGAGGGTATCCCTTCGCTGAATATTCATCCCGTCTCTCCTTTTTGACTGACAACTCACTGGGCCTTGGCGCCCGACATGATCCACTGGACGAGCGCCTGAGCTTCCTCATCCGTTAAGTGGCCTTGCGGAGGCATGGGAACGGCGCCCCACACCCCCTGACCGCCGCTCCTGACCTTGCCGATCAGATATTGCCCGGCGTCTGCGCGGTCCCCGTATTTTGCCCGGATCTCGTTGTAACCCGGACCCACTATCCTGTTCTCTGAACCGTGGCAGGCCATGCAGCCCTTGCCGGTCGCCAGCGCCAACGCCTGGGCGTTCGACGACTGATCGGTTGCAGCTTCGCCTTGTGCAGCCAGCGCGCTGGTCTGCATGCCCCGCACCGGGCCGACGACACGGTTCTGGTCGGCGAGATTGCCATGCGCGTCCCAGGCATAGTCGGGCAACGCGGACACGATCTCGACCGCCGTCTTGCAGTTCTCCATGCACGCTACGTTCTGCGTGTCGGGCACACCGCCGTTGCCGATACCCCCTTCTGCCGCCGAGGCACCCGGCCACATCCCGTGGTCGGTGGTCATGCCGTAGCGGTTGGGCAGACGCTGCTGAACCTCGCGGATGTTCTGCTCGTTGAGTTCGAAATCCGCCGGAATCACGTCGGCCAGGTTCAGCATGTAGGCGAGCAATGCGTAAACCTCGTCGTCGTCGAGGGACTTCGGAGCCGTCCAGGGCATCGCACGACGGATGTAGTCGAACAAGGTCGAGATCGTCGGCACCTTCATCATCGTCGTGCGCTGCGGGAAGGACTGGTCGGTCAGCGCCCGCACACCGCCGGTTTCGATATCGTCTGCGCGCGTCCCGCCCACCAAGGGCGTGAACACCTCGTTCGATTCGCCGAACACGCCATGGCAGGACGCGCAATGCAGTTCCCACAAATCCATGCCGTCGTCGACGTTGCCCGAGCCCTTGGGCAGCCCGACCAGGTCCGGACGAACGTCGATGTCCCACGCCGCCACTTCCGCCGGCGTCGCCGGTCGCCCGATGTTTTCGTAGCGGTCGAACCCGAAAACGGTCGTCGTGGTTCCCGCCACCATCAGCACGATCAGTGTCTTACAGAACCTGGACATTGCTCACCTCTCCCGATTCGGCCACCCGCCAGGACTGGATGGCATTGTTGTGATAGATCGAAGACGTGCCGCGCACCGCGCGAAGCTGACCGTACCCCGGCTGGACATGGCCGGTCTCGTCGACTGCCCGCGACTGCAGGATCGCCGGCTTGCCGTCCCAGGTCCAATCGACATTGAAGCGGGTGACCGCCTTGGACAGCACCGGCGCCTCGAGACGGGTCGGCATCCAGTTGATACCGCCATCGACCGACACATCCACGCGCGTGATCTTGCCGCGCCCGGACCAGGCGATGCCCGAGATGTTGTGAAAGCCCTTGTCGAGCAGGATCTGACCGCCGGACGGCGTGGTGATGACCGACTTCACCTCCTGCGTGGACGTGTATTGGCGATGCAGCCCGTCGGGCATCAGATCGATGTAATGGACCGCCTCGTCCTTGGTACCGTAGGGCATGTCACCCACTTCGATCCGGCGCAGCCACTTGACCCAGCTCACGCCCTGCACGCCCGGCACCACCAGCCGCAGCGGGTAGCCGTTCTCAGGCCTGAGCATCTCACCGTTCATGCCGTAGGCGACCAGCACCTCACCCGACTCGATCAGTTCCATCGGAATCGTGCGGGTCATCGATGAACCGTCTGCGCCTTCGGCCAGCACGAAACGCCCCTTGCCGTAGTCGGCGCCACACATGTCCAGGATGAGCTTGAGCGGCACACCCGTGAATTCGGAACAGGAGATCATGCCATGGGAGTACTGCACGGTCGGAACGGCCACATTGCCCCACTCCATGCCGGTATTCGCGCCGCACTCGATGAAGTGGATGCGTGACACCGACGGCAGACGCATGATGTCGTCCATGGTGTACACCGCCTCGGTCTCGACCAGGCCATTGATCATCAGACGATGGCGCGCCGGATCGATGTCGTGCCAGCCCTGATGATGGCGCTCGAAATGCAGGCCCGACGGCGTGATGATGCCGAACAGACCCTGCAGCGGCGTGAAGGACACCGAGGAGCCTCCGACGCGGGTCAGACCGGGACTTTCGCGGCGCACCAGGCCCCGCTCGAATCGCGACGGCATCCCGTACGGGTGGGTTGCGACCGGCAAGCCCAGCGACGTGCTCCATTCGGGCAGGTCCAGAATGGCCGGATCGCCAACCGGCTGGGCCCGCGAGACTGCCGGGACGGCCATCGCGGCACTGGCCGCGACGAAGGCTTTCCTGAGGAAATCCCGCCGACCCTTGGTGACTGCCGCGATGTCCTCGTCGGACAGAAAATTCTCTGGTGCGGGTCTGACCCGGCCGGGGTGGGCGTAATCGATTGCCATCCGTCTACTCTCCGTCTGATGCAATTGCGCTATTCGTGGGTTCAGTTTTTCTCTCATGCAGATCCAGCTCCAGCCTGAGCAGGGACTCCCGACGCGGCAGACTCAGATCGGAGCGTGACGCGATCGTGACGCACACGGTGCGGCACAGATCCGAAAAATTCGGATCGATGATCCGATAGAAGACCTGGCTCCCCTCCCGCCGCCGCGCAACCACGTCGGCACGGTACAGCAGGTTCAGGTGACGCGATGTGTTGGCCTGCGTCAGGCCGGTGCGCTCGACGACCTCATTGACCGACAGTTCCCCGTTGCACAGGCAGTGCAGAATGCGCAAGCGCGTCGGCTCGGACAGCAGCCCGAAATAGTCGGCGACGCTTTCAAAAACCTTCGTCAGTTCGTCCATGAATTTGACCTGAATCAAATTACGATTTCCGACTGTATGACTATACGCGTATATCGTCAACCCCTAATATTTGTGCAGCGCATCATCCCGGAAATGTTCGGTCGATGAGGTTCATCCTTGATTTTGTTGGTTTTCCGTGCGCTATACTGCATTCGCACCAGGGACTTTCAGCCGGTGGAACGAAGCGCCTTGCGCCGGCTTACAGCACGACGTCAGCCTTGAACAAGATCAATGGAGGAGGAATCCCGTGAAACCCAGACTCGCACTGGCCGCGCTGTTTGCTGCGGCTGTCGCCGGAACGACCCACGCGCAGGATCCCAATCTGGCCCGCAACCTTGCCGCGACCTGTGCAAACTGCCACGGCACCAATGGCCACGCGCTGCCCGACGCCAAAATGCTGGCGGGCGAACCGGCCGCCACCATCATCGAGACGCTGGCGGATTTCCGCTCGGGCGACAAACCGGCCACGATCATGCACCAGATCGTCAAGGGCTACACGGAAGAGCAGGTCGAACTGATCGCGAATTACTTCGCGGCGCAGAAGTGAGGAGCAACGCAGACATGCTGAATAGACGCGACTTTCTCAAGAGATCCGGGCTCGCCACAGTCGCTGGCGCTTCGGTCATGGGCGGGCTCAGTGGCCTTGCAAACGCAGCCTCCGCAGCGAATGGTCACGTCGTCGTCGTCGGCGGCGGCTACGGGGGCGCCACCGCCGCCAAGTATCTGCGCATGTGGAGCAAAGGTGCGGTCAAGGTCACGTTGATCGAACGCCAAAGTACCTTCATCTCATGCCCGATCTCGAACCTGGTCATTGGTGGAATCAAGGACATCTCCTACATCACCACCAGCTACGACAACCTGCGCAGCAGGTGGGGCGTAGAGGTGATCCATGACGAGGTCGTCGGCATCGACGTCGACAAGCGCGAGGTCCGCCTCTCGCAGGGCGCGACCCTGACTTACGACCGCGCGGTGCTGTCACCCGGCATCGATTTCCTTGCGGAAGAAGTCGAAGGACTCGCCGGCAACGAAGCACTCATCCCGCACGCATGGAAGGCCGGCGAGCAGACCGTCATCTTGCGCAAGCAGCTCGAGGACATGTCCGCTGGCGGTGTCTTCGCCATGCACATTCCGAAGGCGCCCTACCGCTGCCCGCCCGGGCCGTATGAGCGAGCCTGCCTGGTCGCGAACTACTTCAAGAACCACAAACCCGGCTCGAAGGTGCTGATCCTCGATTCGAATCCCGACATCACGTCCAAGAAGGGCCTGTTCATGAAGGCCTTCGAGGGTCCCTACAAGGACATCATCGAGTACCGTCCGAACAGCACGCTGGTCTCGGTCGACGCGCAGACCCGCACGGCGGAACTCGACTTTTCCGAGGTTACGGCGGATGTGCTGAACGTGATTCCACCGATGCGTTCCGGACGACTGGTCGATCACCTCGGCGTGGACCTGGTCAACGGTCGCTGGGTCGATGTCGACTGGCTGACGCTGGAAGCCAAGGGTGCATCGAACATCCATGTGCTTGGGGACGCGACGCTGTCGGCGCCAACGATGCCAAAATCCGGTCACATGGCGAACCAGCACGCCAAGGTCGCGGCGGCCGCGATTCTGAACATGCTGGCAGGCGAACCGCCCAGCGCCACACCGGTGGTCATGAACACCTGCTACAGCTTCGTCGACGGCCGCAGTGCGATGCATGTCGCATCGGTCCACCAGTTCAACGCCGAGCAGCACACGTTTCTTCCGGCGGAGGGCGCCGGTGGCGTATCGATCGCGGCGAACCAGCTCGAGGGTGGCCACGCACTGGACTGGGCGCAGAACATCTGGGCCGACATGCTCGCCTGAGCGACGCAGTCCGGATCGCGACGTCCTGCCTTGATCGGCCGGTGCATATTTTAGAAAAGGCGCCGTTGGCGCCTTTTGCGCTTCTCGGGATCGGAGCCGAGCCGGCTCAGTCCAGAGAACTCACATACAGCGACACCGCCTTGATCTCGAGCTCCGTCATGTTGGACGCGATCGAATGCATCACGTCGTTTTCACTCGTGCGTTCGCGCTGATTGAACGACTTGAGCTGATTCTCCACATAGCGGGCGCCCTGGCTCGCCAGTCGAGGCAACTGCGCACTGCCATGCGCCTGCTCGCCGTGACAGGCAGCGCACGCCGCAACACCGGAGAATTCGTTGCCCCGGTGGAAGATGAACCGTCCAACCTCCAGAAGCTGAGGATCGCGAACCTTCTGACCCTTGGTCGGCTTGCCCTCGAAAAAGACTCCAAGTGCAAGCATGTCGGACTCTTCGAGATTCTTGACCATCTCGGACATGGTGCTGCTGGCACGTTTGCCCGACTTGAAATTGGCGAGCTGGCGGGCGATGTACTGATAATGCTGGCCGGCGAGCCTCGGATACAAGGGCGTGGAGCTTTCCCCGTCGGCACCATGACACATGAAGCAGGTGCCCATGTGTATCTCTTCCGCGCGCTGCAAGTCCACTTCGGGCGGATCCACTGCCACCGCCGCGTGGGTCAGTGCGGCAAGAATGCCACCCAGCAAACCCTGCTTGAAACCTTTCATCTTTCGTCTCCTGCCACCATTGACCAATACTTGTGCCATCAGCCGCTCATCTCATCCATCAGATTATCAGAGTTGGGTGATACGCCAAACCGTCAGCGGGACGGTTCCGGTGACGGGCCGATTGGATCCGTGAGCGAGGATTCGACACCATCGCCCTCCCAGCCCAATTCGAACAGCCACGGTTCATCGCGCCGGGCAAGGGCGGCACGGACATACGGGACGACGTCATCGGGCAGGAGGTCCCGGTCGACCCAGACCAGGTCGTCACATTTGTTCGGCTCCCGTATGCAGGGGGTTCCGTACCAGTGGGTCGCACGCACGAAAAAATCGATCCGGTTCGTATCGGACAAGCGATGCACCACCCCCAGATGAACCAGAGCATCCGGCACGACTTCAACTCCGGTTTCCTCCGAAAGTTCGCGAACCGCCGCCATGCGAACCGATTCACCCGCTTCGACATGCCCGCCGGGCAGACTGTAGAGGCCGTCGAAGAAGCCGGTCCCCGCACGTCGCATCAGCAGGACGCGGCCGTCACGTTCGAGCACAACATGGACTCCGGTCGGAATGCCGACATGCGCAGGGGACATTCAATGCTGCCCCGTGCTGCCGAATCCGCCATCGCCTCGATCGCTCGCGTTGAAGTCGTCGACGAAGGTGAAGCCGACCTGCAATACCGGCACCACGACCAGTTGCGCGATCCGCTCCATCGGCTGAATGGTGAAGGCCTCCCTGCCACGATTCCATGCCGACACGAATATCTGCCCCTGGTAGTCCGAATCGATCAGACCGACCAGATTGCCCAGAACGATGCCATGCTTGTGACCCAGTCCGGAGCGCGGCAGGATCATTGCGGCCAGACCGGGATCTGCGAGATGAAGCGCCAGCCCGCTCGGCACCAGCGTGGTCTCGCCCGGATGCAGGCACACGGGCGTATCCAGACAGGCTCTCAGATCGAGCCCGGCCGCACCGGCGGTGGCATAGGCAGGCGGGTGAGCGCGCAGGCGCTCGTCGAGTATCTTTAGATCGATATGGTGCATCGAGCCCTCAAACGTCGGATTGGGTGTTCATCAGCGATGCGATATGGTCAACGATTATCGCTGCAAGTTCGGTCTTGCTGGCACGCTCGAGCGGATGGCGGCCCGCCGCGTCGTACAGCACGACGCGGTTCTCGTCGCCACCGAGGCCGTCCTGGACCAGATTGCCCACGACGAGGCGCAGCCTCTTGGCGACGCGCTTGCCCTCCGCATAGGTATCGAGATCGCGGCTCTCGGCCGCGAAGCCGACGCAGAAAGGTGCGTCCGGCAGGGCCGCCACCTCGGCGAGAATGTCCGGATTGGGCACCAGCGACAGTGTCATCGCTCCGGCCGACTTCTTGATCTTGTGCGCAGACGGCGCATCGGGCCGATAATCGGCCACCGCCGCCACGCCGACGAAGGCATCAGCACCCTCGATCGCGCGCACGACCGCATCGCGCATGTCGAGCGCACTGAGCACGTCAACACGGGTAACGCCGTCCGGCGTGGCCAGCCCGGTGGGACCGCTGACCAGCACGACGTCGGCGCCGGCGACAGCACAGGCGCGCGCGAGCGCATAGCCCATCTTCCCCGAACTGGAATTGGTGATGCCGCGCACTGGATCGATCGCCTCGAACGTAGGGCCGGCGGTCAGCACGATTTTTCGTCCTCGCAGCGCGCCCGAACCAAAGAAGACCTCCAGCCGTGCGTAAAGCACCTCGGGTTCGAGCATGCGCCCGAGCCCGACTTCACCACAGGCCTGCTCCCCCGCATCCGGTCCGAATACGCTCACGCCATCGCTCAGCAGGCATTCCACATTGCGTCGAGTGGCAGGATGCTCCCACATCTGCCTGTTCATCGCGGGTGCGACGATCAGCGGACAATCGCGCGCAAGACAAAGCGTCGTCAGCAGATCGTCGGCGCGTCCCTGAGCGAGCCTGGCGATCACGTCGGCAGTCGCCGGTGCGACGAGGATCGCATCGGCTTCGCGGCTGAGGTCTATGTGAGCCATGTTGTTCGGCATGCGCGCATCCCACAGGTCGGTCCATACCGGATTGCCGGACAGGGACTGAAAGGTCACAGCGGTCACGAAGCGACTCCCGGCCTCGGACAAGACCACATGCACATCGACGCCCGCCTTCACCAGCAAGCGCACCAGTTCGGCCGCCTTGTAGGCCGCCACGCCTCCGGTTACCGCAACCACAATCCTACGACCAGACATCGAGTTCATGACATTCGCTTTATAATATGACATTCAAAAACAACACGGACTTGCCATGGCGATTACCGATTGGCCCGACAACGAGAGACCGCGGGAAAAACTGCTCGCCAAGGGCGCAGCCGCTTTGTCGGACGCAGAACTGCTGGCGCTATTCCTGCGGGTCGGCACCAAGGGCAAGACTGCGGTCGACCTGGCCCGCGAACTTCTCCTGCAGTTCGGGACACTGACACGCCTGTGCAACGCCTCCGCCACCGAGTTCGCCAGCATTCCGGGAATGGGCATGGCCAAGTATGCCCAACTGCAGGCAGTGATGGAACTGGCGCGCCGCGCGCTGTCGGAGCAGATGAGCGCCGGCGACGTGTTAGACGCACCGGAGGCAGTCAGAGAGTGGTTACGCTTGCGCATCGGCAGCCTGCCCCACGAGGTATTCCATATCCTGCTGCTGGACGCGCGCAACCGTCTGATCGAGTCGGTGGAGTTGTTTCGCGGCACCCTGAGCCAGACCAGCGTCTATCCTCGCGAAGTCGTTAAGCTCGCCCTCGCGCACAACGCCGCAGCGGTGATCCTGGCGCACAATCATCCGTCGGGCGCATGCGAACCGAGCAACGCCGATGAACTGCTGACCCGCAGCCTTAAAGCCGCCCTCGACCTGGTGGATATCCGGGTACTCGACCATTTCATCGTCACCGCGCATGGCCGGCCGACATCGTTTGCCGAACGAGGACTCCTCTAGCAGGCTGGCCCGCCACATTGAACTCGTTCTTGCAACGCCGACTTGTTCTAGGGTACCATCCGACGTTTTCCGAAAACCGAATTCCCTGGAGCATCGTATGGCTCGCGTCTGCCAAGTGACCGGTAAAGCACCGATGGTGGGAAACAATGTTTCTCACGCAAATAACAAGACCAAGCGTCGTTTTCTGCCCAATCTGCAAAATCGCAAGTTCTGGAGCGAAGCCGAAAACCGCTGGATTCGCCTGCGCGTCTCGAACGCCGCGCTGCGCACGATCGACAAGAAAGGTTTCGACGTGGTCGTTGCCGAACTTCGCGCCCGTGGCGAGAAAATCTGAGCGTCGCTGCACGCACCCGAAGTAAGGAACGGAGATTCAAATGGCCAAAGGCGCCCGTGAAAAAATCAAGCTGGAGTCGACCGCAGGTACGGGTCACTTCTACACCGCCTCGAAGAACAAGCGGACCACTCCGCAAAAGCTCGAGTTCATGAAGTACGACCCGGTCGTACGCAAGCATGTGCTGTACAAGGAAATCAAGCTCAAGTAAGCAAAGCGTCATCGGCCCCACCGTTTGGGGGGCTTGCGCAGACGTCAGCGCAAATAATCGATTGGAAGAAAAAAAGAGGCCGCTGGATCACAGCGGCCTCTTCTATTGTGGCGGCAGGTCAGTGCGAACAGGCCCTGCGCCAACACATGTTACATGTCAGGCTTTCTGGATATTTGAAGCCTGCTTGCCCTTCGGGCCCTGAGTGACCTCGAAGGAGACTTTTTCGCCTTCCTTCAGGGTCTTGAACCCGCTCATGGTGATTGCCGAAAAATGCGCAAAGAGATCTTCGCTGCCGTCATCCGGGGTAATGAAGCCAAAACCCTTGGAATCATTGAACCACTTCACGGTACCAGTTGCCATATTGCATTAATCCTTGATATTTGCTGAGTGTTTCGGGTACTACCCCGTCTGTGCATATCCGCAGCGAACTGATCTTGAACAAACGATCTTTAGCGACCGTACCCGGCAATATCGCCGAAGATGAAGCCGTAAAAAAAGCTCCGATGCGTCAAGCACAGTTTGCTTTTACGCACTTGTCGCAAGAGCGTCAACAGTTTCTTGCAGGCTCGGCCAGGCGTAAATTGTGCGTCACAGCATTCGCAAAACAGGCAAGCCACGCATATCTCCATAAGTTCAGTAAAAAACCAAGCCACTGATCAAAGATGCACCGCAACACGATCAGTGTGGCGTTTACCCGTCATGCAAGCCGGTCAGATCCGCCCACCGGTCTATTGCACTCTTTAGTGACTTCATTAGAATGATTCGCATGGCCACTCACAAGCAGGATGAGTTTTTACTCGAGGCGGAGCGTACTCGCACCAAACCCCCGCCCCTTTATAAGGTGCTTTTGCTGAATGACGACTTCACGCCGATGGAGTTTGTCGTCGTCGTTCTTCAGAAATTTTTCGGAATGGATCGCGAACGGGCCACGCGAATCATGTTCCAAGTCCACAGAGAGGGCTCCGGAGTGTGCGGCATTTTTCCGAAGGATGTCGCCGCGACCAAGGTTGAACAGGTCGTCTCCTTTGCCCGTCAGCACCAGCATCCGCTGGCATGCGTGATGGAGGAAAATTGAGAATGATTGCGCAAGAGCTTGAAGTCAGCCTTCACATGGCCTTTGTCGAAGCCCGGCAAAAGCGGCATGAGTTCATTACGGTGGAGCATCTGCTGCTCGCATTGCTGGACAACCCTTCGGCAGCCGAAGTCCTGCGGGCCTGCGCAGCCAATGTCGACGAGTTGCGTCGCGAACTCACGAACTTCATCAACGAGCACACACCCAAGGTCGAGAGCGAGGAGGAAATCGATACCCAGCCGACGCTGGGTTTCCAGCGCGTGATTCAACGCGCCATCCTGCACGTGCAGTCGTCCGGCAAGAAGGAGGTCACGGGTGCGAATGTGCTGGTCGCGATCTTCGGCGAGAAAGATTCGCACGCAGTCTATTTTCTGCAACGCCAGAAGATCTCGCGGCTGGATGTCGTCAACTTCATCTCGCACGGGATCGCAAAAGCGCCGCAACCCGGTGCGGCCGCTCAGGGCAAGACAGACCCGGAACAGGGGGAGCAGCAGGATCAGGACGGCGCGTCTGCCGGCGGTGCCCTCGAAAGCTTCACGCAAAATCTGAACCAGCAGGCACTGGTAGGCAAGATCGATCCGCTGATCGGACGCGACAGGGAAGTCGAGCGTGTAATCCAGACCTTATGTCGAAGACGCAAGAACAACCCGCTGCTGGTTGGCGAGGCGGGGGTCGGCAAAACCGCCATCGCCGAAGGTCTGGCGCGTCGCATTATCGAGGACCGGGTTCCCGACATCCTGAAGGAGGCCCAGGTCTACGCACTGGACATGGGTGCACTGTTGGCAGGTACAAAGTATCGCGGCGATTTTGAGCAACGCCTCAAGGCGGTGCTGAAGCAGTTGCGTGAGAGCCAGAATGCGATCCTGTTCATTGACGAAATCCACACGCTGATCGGTGCCGGCGCCGCATCAGGCGGTACCCTTGACGCATCGAACCTGCTCAAACCCGCGCTTTCCTCAGGTCAGCTCAAATGCATCGGTGCCACGACCTACACCGAGTACCGTCAGATCTTCGAAAAGGATCACGCGCTGTCACGGCGCTTTCAGAAGATCGATGTGGTCGAGCCTTCGGTCGCCGAGACGATCGAGATCCTCAAGGGGCTGAAGACCCGTTTCGAGGAACATCACAACGTCAAGTATTCCTCGGCTGCGCTTTCGTCCGCAGCAGAGCTGGCTGCGCGTTACATCAACGACCGGCATCTTCCGGACAAGGCGATCGATGTCATCGACGAGGCCGGTGCAGCTCAGCGCATCCTGCCCAAGTCCAAGCAACGCAAGACGATCGGCAAGGGCGAGATCGAGGAGATCGTGGCGAAGATCGCCCGTATTCCGCCCAGAACCGTGTCCAACGACGACAAGAATGCACTCAGGACGCTCGACCGTGATCTTCGGAACGTCGTGTTCGGGCAGGACGAGGCGATCGCAGTGCTGGCAAAGGCGATCAAGATGTCCCGCTCCGGGCTTGGAAATCCGCAGAAGCCGATCGGGAGTTTTCTCTTCAGCGGCCCGACCGGGGTCGGGAAAACCGAGGTCGCACGTCAACTGGCTTATACCTTGGGCATCGAGTTGATTCGCTTCGACATGTCCGAATACATGGAGCGGCATGCGGTTTCCCGTCTGATCGGTGCCCCCCCGGGCTATGTCGGGTTCGACAACGGTGGTCTCCTGACCGAGGCAATCACCAAGAAACCGCACGCCGTATTGCTGCTCGACGAGATCGAGAAGGCCCATCCGGACATCTACAATATCTTGCTGCAGGTGATGGACCACGGCACGCTGACCGACAACAATGGCCGTCAAGCCGATTTTCGCAACGTGATCGTGATCATGACGACCAATGCGGGCGCCGAGGCGATGCAGAAATCGGTGATCGGCTTCTCGGCGAAGCGTGAGACCGGTGACGAGATGGCCGAGATCAAGCGGATGTTTTCGCCGGAGTTCCGCAACCGACTGGATGCGACCATCTCCTTCAGGGCGCTCGACAACGAGATCATTCTGAAAGTGGTCGACAAGTTCCTGATGCAACTCGAAGCCCAATTGCACGAGAAGAAGGTGGAAGCGCACTTCACCTCCGAACTGAAGGCATGGCTCGCATCGGAGGGCTTTGATCCGCTGATGGGGGCCCGGCCGATGGCGAGACTCATCCAGGATACGATCCGATCAGCGCTCGCCGACGAATTGCTGTTCGGCAGACTGGCCAATGGCGGCAAGGTGACGATCGACTTCGATGGAGAAGGAAAGGTCAGGCTGGTGTTCGATGAAGTCGTCGCAGCGGCAGCGACCTGAAACATTCGGACCACATAGGAACGCGGCCAATGGCCGCTTTTTTTTGCCGGAATCGTCGGAGTGGTCAGAAGCGCGCATCATTGTTCGAAACAGGGTCCGACAGGACGTCACCGTACCAGCCCTCCCCGACCAACCTGGTCAGCCACAGGAGAAACCACATGCAAATCCAGACAGCCGAACTTTGTGATGCAAACGGGGGCAAGGTTCGGGTCGTGCAACCGATGTTCAGGTCCTTCGGTGGCAAGTCCTCGTTCGGCGGCCCGATCACCACACTGAAAGTCTTCGAGGACAACTCGCTGGTGCGCTCCACGCTGGAGACGCCGGGCAACGATCGTGTGCTGGTGGTCGATGGTGGCGGTTCGATGCGATGTGCCCTGGTGGGCGACCAGCTCGCGGTATTGGCGATCAACAATGGCTGGGCCGGCATCATCGTATATGGATGCGTTCGCGACACAAAGACAATTGGCGGTCTGAATGTCGGCCTGTTGGCGCTTGCGTCCCACCCACTGAAGAGTGTCAAGAAAGGCGTCGGCGACGTCGACATGATCGTCTCCTTCGGAGGCGTCGATTTCGTACCGGGAGAGTATGTCTATGCCGACGAGGACGGAATAATCGTTTCTCAGGCAGCACTCACGGCGGGCTGATTCGTCTCATTCGCCTCACAGGCAGGGCCGGGGCCAAGCCGCCGTTTCCTGATGACGCTCTCGGGTGGAGAGAACCGATTGCGCAAGCGTCGCCCTCAAGGAAACCCTGGGTCGTCCGTCTACTCGACAGGCACATGGCGTGCCCGAGTGCGCACCCGATCCAAGC
>NZ_JBLLNL010000014.1:0-85626 GCF_048158365.1 Denitraticella aggregata
CCTTACGTTCGTTGGCCAACCAGCAAAGAAACTCCTCGACCTCGGCCACGCTCATGCCATGTGGATGCCGTATTCCCTGTTGCCGGACGAATGCACGCACCCAATGGACGTAGGCCTGCTCCGTCCTTATGCTGTAGTGCGTGTAACGGGATGCGTTCGCGGCGCAGGTCCAGGAGGCGCGGTGGGCGATTCGAAGTGCATGCGTGCGCAACGGCGAGTTCGGGCGAATGACGCTTACTGTTTATAAATACAGTATAGCGAGGATGGCCATGCTTTCAATGACAAATCCACATGACGTGCCTGTTGGAATACACGGCAGGCTCCGGAATACACGCCAAAATTGACGTCTACAACACGTTGTGAAGGAGAAATAAGATGAAAAAAATGATGAAGCCTTTGATATCCGTATTGTTCGTTGCTGTCTTCGCCTTTGCTGTTGAAGCGCACGCCTGCACGCGGGTTGTATACATCGGGCCAGAACAGACAGTTCTTACGGGAAGAACCATGGATTTTTCTATCGATATTCCTGCCAATCTGTGGATTTTCCCCCGAGGCATGGAACGACATGGGCAGGTCGGTCCGAATTCCCTGCGATGGGTGTCGCGCTACGGCAGTATCGCCGCGAGTTCATGGGACATTGCCACGCCTGACGGCATGAATGAAAAAGGTCTGGTCGCCAACATGTTATGGTTGGTTCAATCGGAATACCCCGCTTTTGATAAGGAAGGCGGAGAAACAGGACTGACCATTGCCGCATGGGCACAATACGTACTCGATATTTATGCCACTGTGAATGAGGCCGTTGAGGCTTTACGAAAAGAGGATTTTGTCGTCGTTACCGACTTCATTCCCGGAACGGATAAATTCACAACGGTTCACCTTTCGATATCTGACGCTACCGGTGATAGTGCTATTCTTGAATATGTAGATGGAAAGTTGGTGATTCACCATGATTCATCCTATCAGGTCATGACAAATGATCCGCTATTCGAGGAGCAGTTGGCCATTTCGAGCTATTGGAAGAATATACCTGGCACAACATTCCTTCCCGGAAGCAATCGGGCATCGGATCGCTTTGTTCGGGCATCCTATTACATCAATGCTATCCCGCAAACCAGCGATCCTCTTCTCTCGGTGGCTAGTGTGTTCAGCGTCATTCGGAATGTATCGGTGCCCTATGGAATATCCACGGAAGGACAGCCGCATATATCAAGCACTCGCTGGCGGGTCGTTGCGGATCAGAAGCGCCTGGTTTACTACTTCGAGAACGTCCTGACGCCGAACGTCCTCTGGGTTGACCTGAAGCAAGTGAATTTTTCAGCCGGTGAGCCCGTCATGAAGCTCGCTTTGGACGCTGGGCAAGTCTATGGAGGCAATGCGCTTGAGAGTTTTTCTGAGTCCGATCCGTTTGAATTCCAGGGACTATGATTTCAAAACAATGCCCTGCTGCGGACGTCATTAACGTGCCGCGGCAGCAGGGCTGACGTTATCCCGCTGCCCCATCTTGATCAGGAGTACTCCATGACGACATTTACGGAACTCAATGCCCTATTCATCAACACGTCCCTAAAAAAGAAGGCAGAGGATAGCCATACGAGGTTGCTGCTAAATGCTTCCTCGTCGATCATGGAAAAGAACGGCGTCTCGGTCGAACACGTGCATCTGGCTGCACATGACATTCCACCGGGCGTTTATCCAGATATGAGAGAGTATGGATGGGAAAAAGATGAATGGTCTAAGATTTGGGAGAAGGTAAAAGCGGCAGAAATTCTCGTTGTGGGGACTCCGATTTGGCTAGGCGAAGAGAGTTCGATCTGCCGCATACTGATCGAACGGCTATATGCGATGTCTGGTAAGCTTAACGATAAGGGTCAGTCGATTTATTACGGTAAGGTCGCAGGTTGCGTGATCACCGGGAACGAAGATGGAATCAAGCACACAGCAATGTCTATCGGATTCGCGCTAAATCACCTAGGCTACACAACGCCGCCACAAGCCGATTGCGGGTGGATTGGTGAGGCAGGTCCCGGACCGTCGTATGGCGACCCGACGGAAAACGGCGGACGTGTCGGCTTCGACAATGATTTCACGCAGCGCAACACAACGATCATGACCTGGAATTGCATGCATCTCGCACGGTTGCTCAAGGAGTCTGGCGGGATCCCGAATGAGGGCAATGACCGAGAGGCATGGAAATCCGGAGAACGGTTCGGTTTCGAAAACCCAGCTGGATGAACGGGATAACAAGTCGCTGCATTCAGACGGCAATTTCGCTGCGCTTCATTGCCGCCGGTGAGCTTGATCGTTAGCTGGCCTCAAGATCATCAGTTCCAACCATAAAGGCGGACTCAATGAACACTCAAATCACAGAAAACCATACGTACATTGATGGGCACAAGATTGCATTTCGGGAACAGGGGGCGGGTAGTCCGGTAATCCTGATTCACGGGATTCCGACGAATAGCCTCATGTGGCGAGATATTATTCCAAAACTTGCAAAAACCCATCGCGTCATCGCTCCTGATCTGCTCAATTATGGCCAATCCGCGAAACCGAAAAACGCGGATGTATCCATCAATGCCCAAAGCCACATGCTCGTAAAACTTATGGATGCCTTCGGCACGCCACGAGCCGATATCGTGGCGCATGATATCGGAGGCGGCGTTGCTCAGTTGATGGCCGCCCATCATCCGGAAAAAATTCGCAAGCTCGTTTTAATGGATTGTGTCTGCTTTGACTCGTGGCCCATACCAGAGTTTGAGCCGTTACAGAAACCGGAAGCGGAGTCGGGAATGAGTCTGAGCGACTTTGTCAGTATGATGAGAGACTTTATGCCAAATGGCGTATATAACAAGAGCATCATGACCGATGAACTTATCGATCTCTATCTTGCGCCCTGGTCAAGCGAAGACGGCAAGCAGGCATTTTTTCGTAATCTTAGGCGGTTGAACAAGGAATATACCCAGGCTGTTGCTGACGAACTTAAGCACCTCCCACATCAAACGCTCGTGATGTGGGGTGACAAAGATCCCTTTCAAAAACCTGAATATGCCACAAGATTGGTCGAAGCGATTCCGAATGCAGAACTTGTCTGGATCAAGGACGCTGGTCATTGGCTGATCGACGAGAAGCCGGATGAAATCGGGGATTGCATCAACCAGTTTCTCGGCTGATGCACGAACGTGCATGGAACCATCTAACACGACGCTACACCGGACGGCGATTCCGCTGCGCTTCATTGCCGCCGGTGAGATTGCCCTCGTGTCACGTGGACATTATCGAACCGATCATGGACCATTGTGACGCGCTGATTTTTCTCAATCCCGGTGTCGAAACATGCATTGCCACTGCCGGATAAGGCCATGGGAGCGCGAGAAGTTCACTTCCGCTGGAGAGCAGAGCTGCGTGCTTAAGAACTCGGCGTCGCCGATCGAGTCGAGTTCATCTATGGCGATGCTGCCGGCCATGTCTCTGACGAGAAGGCCGATGTGGCAGCCTGTGTCGGGGTCACTTGGATAGCCGGGGGAGTCGTCGGCACCATCGAGCTTCTGATGCGGAGCCTCCGTCCCGGAGAGATCATCCTTATCGGCGAGCCCTACTGGCGGCAGTGGCCGCCAACGGAAAGTCTTGCCAAGGGGTGTCTCGCCAACTCGATCGTAAGCGCTCCATGAACCCCACGCATGGAATCGCCGCCAGAGGTTGCGTTCTTCACTCTCAACGGCACGTGGTTTGCTTTGTTCGGGCGGACGACTCGCTGTGCGGGGCTCGGCGCGAAACCGGCTGCTCAGGCGACGCCTGAATTCGGGTCGAGCCCTCGTGGCGACGCGCTGGTTAACTTGATTTTTCTACGGTCCGGCGGGAGTCGCAACCGGCAGGATGGACGGAGTGCTTACCATGATCAATCAAACCATCGAAAGACCGCCTGCGGAGATCGTGGACCGGTTCAGGAGTCTGCTTGGTGTAGAGCTTCCGATCATTCAGGCCCCGATGGCGGGCGTGCAGGGACACGCGCTTGCCGTTGCGGTCTCCAACGCGGGTGGTCTCGGCTCGCTTCCGTGCGCGATGCTCGGCGCGGATGCCTTGCGCCACGAACTGGCGGCGATCAGGCGGCAGACCGAGAAGCCTTACAACGTCAATTTCTTCTGTCACGTGCCGCCGGAACCTGATGTCGAGCGTGAAAGGATCTGGCGGCAAGCGCTGTCACCATTTTTCGACGAGTACGGAATCGATGCAAACGCCATCGTCGCAGGACCCGGGCGCTTGCCCTTCAGCGCCGAAACCGCGGACGTGCTGGAGGAATTCAAACCCCCGGTGGTGAGCTTTCATTTCGGCCTGCCCGCGCCCGAGTTGCTCGGGCGGGTACGAAGCTGGGGCGCCAGAATCCTGTCCTCTGCCACGACTGTCGACGAGGCGCTGTGGCTGGAGGCGCATGGCGTCGATGCCGTCATCGCGCAAGGGCTCGAGGCGGGCGGGCATCGGGGCATGTTCCTGTCGGAGGATCTCGATACGCAGGTCGGCACGTTCGCGTTGGTGCCGCAGATCGTGCAGGCAGTGAAGGTCCCGGTCATCGCCGCAGGCGGCATTGCGGACGCCAGGGGTGTGGCGGCCGCGCTCGCGCTCGGCGCCGCCGGCGTGCAGATCGGGACCGCCTATATGTTGTGCCCGGAAGCCGCTACGAGTGCGCTGCATCGCGCGGCCCTGAAAAGCGACGCCGCCCGCGCCACTGCGTTGACCAACCTGTTCAGCGGCCGGCCGGCGCGCGGTATCGTGAACCTCCTGATGCGCGAGCTCGGTTCCATCAGTCGAGCCGCCCCCGCCTTTCCTTTGGCAACAGCCGCGATCGCACCCTTGCGTGCGAAGGCCGAAAGCCTGGGCAGCAGTGCGTTCTCGCCGCTGTGGGCGGGGCAGAATGCAAGCGGATGCAAAGAGGTTTCAGCGGCGCAGGTCACGCGAGAGTTGGCAAGCGCACTCGAGGGTTCTTCGAGCGTCGGCGAGCGAAGGGTACCCCAATTCCTGAAGCAGTAGGCTCGCACA
The DNA here is from genome assembly GCF_048158365.1 of Denitraticella aggregata. Lineage (NCBI taxonomy): Bacteria > Pseudomonadati > Pseudomonadota > Betaproteobacteria > Rhodocyclales > Zoogloeaceae > Denitraticella > Denitraticella aggregata. The sequence goes on from NZ_JBLLNL010000014.1 coordinate 5,035, forward strand.
TCGCCAAGAGCGACCGAACCAGGAGGTAAGACAAGGCGTCATCGTGGATCGCCTACGACGAACTCGCCTGGGCTGAGGATCTGCTCGCGGCCCCCGCGGATTGCGAGGAAGAGGTCTCGGGCTATGTCGAACTGATCAAGCGCGGATCGGCCTGCGCTGCTACTTCGGCCCGACCAGCCACCAGATGATGAAACCCACCACCGGCAAGAGCAACAGGATCACAATCCACAGGGCCTTCGACAGCGGGGTTGCCGAACTCTGGACCACCTTGACGATCGCCCATATCACGACGAGAAGCCAGATGAGCCCGAACAGGCTGTTGATTTCGACACTCATTTGCGTTCCTTGGTGTTGTTCAAGCGTCAATCATACCGGGCTTGCCCGGCGGCGTCCGATGCCGCGGGCCGGTCGATGGCCGCCGCTTATTACGGGCACCGGCTTTCAGGCGCGTCATGGCGCAATTACACTATGCTTTATAGATCAGATGAAGGAGTTCGGAAATGAAGCTGGGCCGAATCGTCGTGTTCCTGCTTGCACTGTTCGCAGTGGGGCCAGCGCTCGCGAAGAATGACTGCAAGTGCGAAGGTTCCGCGGAGCCGGGAGGCCCGTGCTACGCTGGTCCGGGGGGGGGCTGTTACGCCGGTCCTGGTGGACCCATGTATGCGGGCCCGGGGGGGGCGATGTATGCCGGCCCGGGCGGCCCGATGCATGGTCTGGGCAAGGGAGGGCGGGGCGCGACCGACCCGGGCGGCGCCGCTTACGCCGGTCCGGGCGGCCCGTGTTATTCGGGTCCGGGCGGTGCATGTTTTGCGGACTCCGAGGAGACGCCCAGGGGCTGCCCCGCCATCTGTAAATGAGGTCCGATGGGCTTTGTCCGTCCGCGAACGCGAACACGCCGTAACAAGTGTGCCCCCGGCCTGGCGCATCATGCCGAGCCGACATGACCAGTCGGCGTCGCTGACGTGCGAGCCGGCCGTCTTGCTCCGTGTGTCCGAGATAGCCCGTATCACGCGGGTTTCCAGCCGACCGGCGATGCCGTACCGCATGTCCGCCAGCGCGGCTGGCGGCCGCTGAAACCTCGGTCAATCCTCCAGAAACTCTGAAACACCTGACGCGAGCGCACTGTGGGAGCATGCATCGTGTGCCCGCCGCATCTGCGGTAGGTCACTCTCGGTGCGACTGGGACGGGTCTCGACCCATACAAGGAGGCATTTCATGAGTTTCGGCATGGCAGGCTGGTTCATTCTCGTCGGAGGGATGCTGCTCACGATGAGGCTGCTGGCGCCCAACATGCGTCGCTTGCCGCTCACGCCCGCAATCGTCTATCTGGCGGTCGGCTTGATTCTCGGACCATCCCTTCTGGGCGTCTTCCACTTCAATCCGCTCAAGCAGTCCGAGTTGCTCGAGGTCCTGACCGAAGCGGCGGTGCTGGTGGCGCTGTTCTCGGCGGGCATCAAGATGCCGGCGCCGGTCAGCTGGGGGCGCTGGCGCACGCCGTTTCTGCTCGCGTTCCTGTCGATGGCGATCACGGTGGGGCTGATCGCAGGATTCGCGTACCTGGTGCTCGGCCTTCCGCTGGGTCTCGCAGTCCTGTTGGGCGCCATTCTCGCGCCGACCGATCCGGTGCTGGCGAGCGACATCCAGATCCGCCACCCCGGAGACCGGGATCGCCTGCGCTTCAATCTGACCTGCGAGGCCGGCTTGAACGACGGCACCGCGTTTCCGTTCGCGATGCTCGGGCTGGGCCTGCTCGGCCTGCACGAGTTGGGTGACTTCGGAAGTCGCTGGTTGTTGATCGACGTGCTGTGGGCGGGCGTCGGCGGCGTCGTGATCGGCGTGCTCTCCGGGATCGGCATCGCCCACTTGGCCAGTCGGCTGCGGCGCAAGGATCCTGACTGGAGCGGGCATGAGGATTTTCTCGGGCTGGGCATGATCGGCGTGATCTTCGGGCTGTGCTCGCTGGTCGGGGCCGGCGGATTTCTGGCGGTGTTCTCCGCCGCGGTGGCCTTCCGTCAGACCGAGCTCAGACTGGCCGAACGGGATGCGGTGCCGGTCCGGGGTGACGAGCCGGTCGCGTTGAGCGTGCCCCAGGTCGGCGTGGGGGCGCTGGTCTACAAGGAGCACCTCGAACGCCTGTCCGAGGTGGCTCTGGTTTTGCTGCTGGGCGGCATGCTGTTCCTGGATTCGTGGAGCTGGCGAGCGGTGGCGCTGGCGGGGTTCGTGTTCTTCGTCGTGCGTCCGCTGAGCGTGGTCGGCGGCCTTGGCCTGACCCGCGTGCCGCTCAGGATGCGTGCGATGACGGGGTGGTTCGGCGTGCGTGGCATCGGGTCGCTGTACTACCTGATGTACGCGATCAATCAGGGGCTGGAGGAACAGATGGCGGTGGAGCTGATCCACCTGACCCTGGTCGTCGTCACGCTGTCGATCTTCCTGCACGGACTGAGCGCGAAGCCGCTGATGCTGAGATTCTGGCGCGGCTCCGGCGCGGTGGAACCCGAGCCTGTGCCGCCTCCGGCGCTCGTGCGCCAGGGGTGATGCGCAGCTGCGCGCCCGGCGCCCCGAACGTTCAGCCCTTGCCGATGCTCGACGACACCGAGGGCACCGGCAGTCCGACCAGCGCGGTCCATTCGCGCAGCGGTGGGATGGACGCCTCGAGGACGGCGTGCATGTCGGCCGGGTCGAGGTCGAGAATCGCGGCGCGCAGCGCTGCCGTCGCGAGATTCTCGGGCTCTCGCCCCGGATTCAGCGCGACCTCGCTGAGGCTGCGCGCAAGCTGCAGTACGCTTGCCAACTGGTGACGGGGCGAACCTGCGGCGAAGCCGCCACCCTCGGGATCGGTCTGCCAGTAGACCAGATCGGCCATCGTGGTCGGCAGCTGCCAGTCGGCGAGCAGCACCGAGGACAGCTCGTGATGATCGAAACCGAAGGTCTCGCGCTCGAGGTCCCCCAGATCCCGCGAGGTGCTGCGTGCGGTTTGCAACAGGGCCGCGTATTCGTCCGGAACCGCGGTCGCGAACGCGAGCCGGCCGATGTCGGCGAGCAGGCCGAGCGAGAAGGTGTCGCCCTCGGGACGCCGGATGCAGCGGTCGGCCAGTGATTCGGTCAGGATGCCGGTATGCAGTGCGCCGACCCAGAACCGGCCGTAGTCGAAGCCCGGGCAGTTGCGCAGATCGCGCTGCGAAACCAGCGACAGTGTCAGCGCATGCGAGCGGATCGCATTGAGGCCGAGCCGCTGTATCGCACGGCGCAGGTCCAGCTTGTCGCTCATGCCGTAGAAACGCGCAGACGCGGCCGCGCGCAGCGTGAAGGCGGTCAGGGCAGGGTCGGTTTTCACGATGTTCATCGCATCGTCGAGCGACGAGTCCGGGTCGCTGGCGATCTCGACCAGTTTCAGCGCGGTGCCGCGCGGACTCGGCAGGGATTCGGCGCCGAGCAGGAAGGCGCGGATGTCGCGCAAGACCTCCTGCGGTGCCCTGTGTTCGGCCAGGCCGCTCATCGCGCTACCCCTTCGCCGGCAGGCTTGTAGTCGTCGAGCACGTCCGCGACCAGCCGGTCCATCAGCGGCTCGTCATCCACCAGCGCGGCCTCATTGGTGTTGAACTTGCGCGCCAGCTCTGAGCGGGTGAGCGCGAGCGCGCGCTGTCCCTGCCGGTTCGCGAACAGATACATCGTGCGGGCCGGACTGATCCAGGTCAGGCGTACCGCGCGTCGCTCGCCGGATTCGAGGCGTAGCTCGATCCAGGTGCCACGTTCGAGCATGTCGAGCTCGTCGGCATCATGTTCTGGCAAGGGTGGCGCCGGCGGTGGGGCGACCGGCCGGGGTGGTGGGGCGGGGTTCGATACACCAGGGGTGGGGGCCGCCATGCCGGCACGGACCGCGACCGCATGCAGTTTCACCAGCTCGGCGAAAAAGGCCTCCCGGACGCTGGCGTCCACCCCGGCGATCTCCAGGCCTGCCTTCAGACCGCCTAGCAGCTGCGGCAGCATCTTCACCAGTCGCTGGCGCTCCTCCGCGCCATGCTTTGGGCGGATGCTCCATACCAGCTCGTCCATCGTGGTGACGGTGATGGTCCATTGCCGCCCGTCCTCGCTGCCGGACCGGGCCGCCTCGGTGAGTGCCCCGAGCCAGTGATCGGACAGGAAGCGTTTGATCGCCTCGGGGACGTCGTCGTCGGCGACATAGGCGGAGATTGCGCCCTCGGCCACCGTACGCGCGATCTCGAGCTGTTCGCGGGCGGTCAGGCGGCTGGCGAGCGCGGCCGCCTTCTGGTCCGCCTGCTGCTCCTGTTCGGCGAGGAAGGCCTCCATCGTCGCCAGGCAGGACGCGAACACGCTGCTGTCCTCGCAGGCCTCGTTCTGGATGCGCAGCACCAGCGGTTCGGCGGCCTTGTAGAGGGTCGACTCGGGCGTGAGCTCGCCGTCCCAGGTCGAGGCCGACTGGGCCATCGCGTTGATCAGCCTGCGCGCCGGGTGATTGCGGTTGGAGAAGAAGCTGTGATCGGCCAGTGCGAGCTTCAGGACAGGGAGCTGCATGCGCCCGATCAGCCCCTTCATCACCTCCGGGACACGGTCGTCGTCGAAGATGAAGTCGAACAGTGTCGCGACCACGTCGATGACGATGTTGTCCACCGGGCCCAGGTGCTTGCCGACACCGGCATCGAGCAGGCCGTGGAGCACGTTCATCGTCGCGGCGGCGGTCGTGTCTATGTTGAACTGACCGTCGCCGAGTTCGACGTCGGTCTCGCCCATCTGCAGTCGCGTCAGCAGCTGCATCATGCCGGGGTTGGCATGGGATCGGGTTGCGAAACCGGAATCTGACCCGGCACCACTTCCGAATCCGCCGAAACCCTGCGTCTGTTCGGGGTCACCCTGCGACAGCAACTGCCTGAGCACGTCGGCGGCGTCGGCCTGGACTTCGGGCGGGCGCGCACGTGCCGACGGACGTTTTCTTTCGACGCCGCCCCGCCTGACGCCATGGCGGATGCGCGGCAGGACCCGGCGCACGATCAGGAGCTGGTTGATGTCGCGATAGATGGTGTTCAGTTCCGGCGCAAGCTTGCGCGTCATCATCTCGAACAGCATTTCCTTGGCCGGCCGAGGGCAGTCGAGGGCCCAGCAGGCTTCCTTCAGCGCCTCCGACACGGCTTCGGGGCCGGCGGGATTGTCGGATGCGTCCAGTTCGGACGCTGCACCCAGCATCAACGCGATTCGTGGCAGCAGATCCTTCAGTTCGGTCTCGCACGCGCCGTAGAGCACGTTGGCCTGGCCCTTGACGGTCAGCGCCTCGGAGAACTCCTGGTCGTCGATCAGCGACAGCTCGATCTCGCCATGATGATGCTTGCCGTAGAGATCGCTGGTCCTGCCGTGGCGCTTGCGGGAGAGTTCGCCGAACGCATGGTCGAATGCGCTGGCGAAGCTGCGCTCGAGCGCTTCGCCCTGCACGCGCAGCTGCGTCTGCAGTTCGCCGAGCATTCTCTCGACGTCGGGCTCGAGCGCACCTAGCTTGCGTTCCTCGATATCCTCCTCGAGCGACGCGCGCAGGTTCGCAAGCGCAGTGCAGGCGCGGCTGCGTATCAGCTCGCGCGTTTCGGTGAGCACGCCGGCATAGGCCCTGGAGGCGCCGGGATCGGGGTCTTGGCTCGCACGTGTGGCTTCGGTCACGTTGTGCTCCGTTTCGCCGCCAGCGGGCGGCAAAGCAATCGGGGTTCGAGTCGCGACGAGCGATGCAGCCGGCCTCCGGGGCAAGGCTTCGTGCCGCGGTGCCTGCATGGCGCGCGGCGCGAGGCGGTGTGCGGAACCGGCACGATGATCCGGGCATGGTTCGAAACGACCTGCACACGAAGTTTCTCACAGGTCCCGGTAGGGACGGAAACGTTGTGGCCGTTTCGGCGCCGACAGGTCGGTTTTACGGGATACTTGGTGCCCCGAAGTGGTGATCCGGCGATCGGCGATGCCGTGATAGAGTCTCCGGATCCGAGCGCACCGGTGCGCCGGGCTCGACGACGATTACGATGAATGCAACTGCGCGCGACGGTTTGCTCACCAGGCTGGTCGCCTTTGGCTCGGAGGTCGCGTCCGTTTATGTGACGCTGCTCAAGGTCATGGTGCCCGCGCTGATCGTGCTGCTCGGTGCCGATCTGTCGGGCATCCTGTGGACTCGCCTGGCCTTCGCGTTCGTCGTCATCGCGACGCTGGCGCGTCTGCCGGTGCTCACCCGGCGCCTGCAGGAGCCCGACGCGCAGGCGAGCCGGTGAGTCCGCTCAGGCCAGAAACTGCCAGGCGAGACCGGCGACGACGATGGTCGTCGTGCCCAGCACGAGCAGCCGCATCCTGCGCGCCCGACGCCTGTTTACGGTGGCAGGATGCGGGCCGAGGCAGTGACTGGCCGGCCATGCGCATTCGACACCGAGAAAGTCGCAGCTTCGGCAGTTCTGACAGCTGCTGAATGGACGCATGTCAGTTGTCCTGGCGGACCGGCTGCCAGCCGCCCTGCGCGCCGAGCGACATCCGGTGCAGCAGCATCAGTTCTTGGTCGCGCGGGCTCGGCGTCATGCATGGTCTTTCGGCGGTCGCCTGCGTCAGGTTCTGGGTGCGGAGTGCGCCAGCAGGCTGCGCCTGTGCCGCCACAGCTTGTCCCGAAAGCAGCAGTACGAGTGCTATCAGCACGACGTTGATCGCGAACGCGGTCGCGATGACACGCGCGATGAGGCCGAACAGTTCCTTGGCGAAGTGACCCGGTTTTTCGACTTCGTCGCCGTCGTTGGTGTGAAGCGCGGTCGCTGTGTCCATGATGTTCTCCAGTGGGAGGGCGATGGCTGCATTTAAAGCCCTCAAAGCGTCGGCGAACCGGAGCAAACATGGCAAACCGCAGGCCAATTGTGGCAGAAAGATGGCACTGTGTCGGAGCGTCGGGGGTGGCTGGCGGACGGGATCGGACGCGATGGTATAGTCGTCCGCAGGTCGGGTCGGATCGCACCGGTACCGGCCGCATGGAGAAAGCATGGGACGTCGCATCGCAATCGTCGAGGACGAGGAAGCGATCCGCGCAAACTACGCGGAGGCCTTGACGCGCCAGGGCTACGAGGTCGTGGCCTATGCCGACCGGCCCTCCGCGCTCGCGGCGTTCCGTAACCGTCTGCCGGATCTGGCGATCATCGACATCGGCCTGGGCGACGAGCCCGAAGGCGGGTTCACGCTGTGCGGCGAACTTCGGGCGATGTCGGTGCGACTGCCGATCATCTTCCTGACCGCGCGGGACAGCGATTTTGACATCGTGTCCGGGCTGCGACTCGGTGCGGACGACTATCTCACCAAGGATGTGAGCCTGCAGCACCTGCTGGCGCGGGTGGCGGCGCTGTTTCGCCGTGTCGAGGCGCTCGCCGAAGCGCAGCCGCAGCAGGAGATGCTGGCGCGCGGCGCGCTGCGGCTGGATACGATGCGCCTCGTCGCGGAATGGAAGGGCGAACCGGTGCCGTTGACGCTGACCGAGTTCTGGATGGTCCATACGCTGGCCAGGACGCCCGGGCATGTGAAAAGCCGCGATCAGCTGATGCAGGATGCTCGGCTGGTCGATGACGGCACGATCACGTCGCACGTGAAGCGCATCCGGCGCAAGTTCGCAGCGATCGATCCGGACTTCGACAGCATCGAGAGCGTCTACGGCATGGGTTACCGCTGGAAGGCCTGAACGGCATGAAGGCGTCGATCCGGCCACGCTTCAGCCTGCGCTCGAAACTGGCGGTGCTGTCGCTGCTGCTGCTCGCGCTTCCGTGGGTCGGTTACCGGTATGTGAAGGAGATGGAGGGCTTTCTGCTCGAGGGGCAGCGTGATGCGCTGGTGGCGACCTCGCGCGCGGTCGCCACCGCACTGCACGACCGGCCTCAGCTGATGCGCGTGCGGCCGCGCACCGGTATACCGGCCCAGGGCGCATCCATCGCGTTGCTACCCGGTGAGGAACTCGTCGAAGCAGCCCCGGCGCCGGCGCGCGAACTGGAGACCGACCAGCCCGCGGTGGCCGAAGTCGAGGCCATTCTGCGCGGACTGGAGCGCACCACGTCGCGGATCTGGGTGATCAACCGCGACCTGCGCGTGCTGGCGCTGGCCGGCAGTCTGCGTGCTGACGAAACCGAGCGGGCAGAGCGCCTGTCGGGTTGGCGCAGGGCCTGGTATGCGCTGCTCGCACGCATGATGCCGCCGCCGGGCGAGGATTTCGAGGATGTGATCGACCCGGACACGGTCGCAACCGGGCGCGACGTGTTCGACGCGCTGCTTATGGGTGCGCCCGGATCGCGGCTCAGCCGCAGCGCCGACGGCGCGACGCTGGTGGTGTCGGCCGCACACCCGATCTGGAGCGGTGACCAGGTGCTCGGCGCGGTCGTCGTCGAGGAGAGCACCCATTCGATCCAGTCCCTGCGCAACCGGGCGCTCGAGCGCCTGCTGCTGCTGACGATGGCGGGTTTTGCATTCGCCGCGGCGCTGGTGTTCGGTTTTGCGTCGCGCCTTTCATTCCGGATCCGCCGACTCCGCGACGAGGCCGAGAACGCGATCGACGCCAGCGGCCGGATCTCGCCGCTGCGCGCCGGCTCTTCCGCCGGTGACGAGGTCGGCGATCTGTCCCGCAGCTTCTCGGCGCTGCTGGAGCGGCTCGCCCGCAATCAATCCTATCTGGAGAGCATGGCGAGCCGGCTGTCGCATGAACTGCGGACACCGATTGCGGTGGTCCGTTCGTCCCTGGAGAACCTGCGTGCCGAGGCCTTGCCCGATGGCGCACGGACCTACATGGAGCGCGCCGAGGCCGGTCTGTCGCGGCTGTCGCGCATCCTGTCGCGCATGAGCGAGGCCACCCGGATGGAGCAGGCGCTGGCGGCCACCGACACTGAGCGCTTCGATCTGCGCACTGTGGTGGCCGAATGCGTCAGCGGCTACCGCGTGGCCTACCCGTCACGGTCCTTCGAGTCGGTGCTGCCGCCGTATCCGGCGTGGGTGATCGGCGCACCGGATCTGGCGGCCCAGATGCTGGACAAGCTGGTGGAGAACGCCGCCGACTTCGCGTTGCCCGACACGCCGATCAGGGTGGAGTTGCGTTTCATGGCGACGACCGCCGCGCTGTCGGTCAGCAACCTCGGGCCGTTGCTGCCGGCCGAGCTCGAGGGCCGCCTGTTCGAGTCCATGGTGACCGCGCGCAAGCGCGAAGGTGGTGGCGAGCCGCATCTCGGGCTCGGGCTTTATGTTGCACGCATGATCGCGGCCTTTCACGGTGGTACGCTGAGCGCCGAGAATCTCGAGACCGGAGACGGGGTCCGGTTCACCGCCGAGCTGCGTCTGGCGTGACCTGTACCCCGACTTACAGAAACAGCGCGCCGACGCTCTCGCCGGTGTGAATGCGCTCGATCGCGGCGGCGATCAACGGCGCCACGGTCAGCACCGTCAGCTTGTCGAAGCGCTTTTCGGGGGGGACGTGCACAGTGTTCGTGACCACGATCGATTCGATGTCCGCATCGCGCAGCCGCTCCACCGCCGGACCGCACAGTACGCCATGCACCGCCCCGACGTGGATGCTGCGCACGCCGGCGGCCCGCAGCGTGGCGATAGTCGCGAGCAGCGTGCCGCCAGTCGCGATCTCGTCGTCGAAGATCACCACGTCACGCCCTTTCACGTCGCCGACGACCTGGCCCTGCTTGACCTCGGTGTCGTTGATGCGGCGCTTGTCGATGATCGCCATCGGCACGCGCAGGCGTTCCGAGAAGCGCCCGACCCGCTTCGCACCGCCCGCGTCGGTTGCGACCGCGACCAGGTTGGACAGGTCGTGGTTCTGCCTGAAATGATCGACGATGATCGGGATCGCGCTCAGGTGATCGACCGGAACACTGAAGAAGCCATGGACCTGATCGGCGTGCAGGTCCATCGTCAGCACACGGTCGGCGCCGGCGGTCTTGAGCATATCGGCGATCAACCTGCCGGTGATCGAGATGCGCGGGGCATCCTTCTTGTCCGAGCGGGCATATGAGTAGTAGGGAATGATCGCGGTCACCCGTCGCGCCGACGCACTGCGCAGCGCATCCAGCGTGATCAACAGCTCCATGATGTGATCGCTGACCGGTTCGGAGAACGACTGAACCACGAACACGTCGCGTTCGCGCACGTTGTCGCGGATCTGCACATGCAGGTTGTCGTTGGAGAAGCGCGACACGGCCAGTGGGCTGACCCCGATACCGACCTGCCCGGCCACTTCGGACGTCAGCTGCGGATTGGAGCTGCAGGAAAAGATTCTGAGGGCGTCGATCATTTTGGCTGCCGGCAATTGCGGTGAAGTGTTCATCGTATGCGCTGAGAAAGATGGATCGTCCGCGACCAGCATGCGTCGATCAGACTTGCCCCTATTGTAAGCCAATGATGCCCGACGGCGGGGTGCTGGGTACCGCTGGTGGTGCCGCAATCGGTGGCGTCATCGGGGACCAGGTCGGCAAGAACCGCTGATCGCATGAACCTGGCGGGCGGCCGATTGCCGGCCGTGGCCCGCCCGGTCAGGTGCGCAGCGTCGTCATCGCCGCCAGAGGCCTGAGCGCGCAGCCGGCGTCTTCGAGGGCCTTGCGCACGGCGCGTGCGACCTCGACCGCATGGACGTTGTCGCCGTGCACGCAGATCGTGTGGAACGGCATAGGCAATTTCTTTCCGGATGCCGACACGATTCCGCCGGCATCGAGCATGCGCAGCACGTGACGCACGCAGTCGCGGGTTTCGGTCAGCACCGCGCCGGGCTGGCTGCGCGGCACCAGATGTCCTTCGTCGGTATAGGCCCGGTCCGCGAAGACCTCGCCCGCCACGGGCAGGCCTTCCCGCCGGCCGGCGTCCTCCAGCCGCGAGCCGGCCGGTGCAACCAGGATCATGCCGGGGTCGAAGCTCTTGACCGCTTTCGCGATGCGGCCCGCGATCAGGGCGTCTTCGGCCGCCATGTTGTTCAGCGCACCGTGCGGCTTCACATGCGTCATCTCCAGGCCTTCGATGCGGGCCATGCCGGCCAGTGCGGCCATCTGGTACAGCACCATCGCCTGCAACTCGTCTGCGGCCATCTGCATCGGGCGCCGGCCGAAGCCCTGCAGGTCCGGGAAGGACGGATGCGCGCCGACGCTGACGCCGGACTTTTTGGCCGCGTGCAGCGTGCGCCGCATCACCAGCGGGTCGCCGGCATGAAAACCGCAGGCGATGCTGGCGCTGTTGACGATGCCCAGCATCGCGGTGTCGTCACCCATCTTCCAGGCGCCGAAGGATTCGCCGAGGTCGGCATTCAGATTGAGTTCCATCATCTTGTCTCCACGGTTCAGTCGTCGTGATCGTGCAGCGGAATGTATTCGGGGTTGATCGCGTCGACCACGCCGCCGACGAGATTGTTCTGGTATAACGCGCGCAGGTCGACGCCCTCGCCGGCGATGAGCCGGATCGACGCGATCGCATCGGCAAGCTTCGTCGCCTGTTGCCGTGCCGCCGACTCGCCCTCTGCGGCGCTGATCGCGACGAAACGGACCTGCTCGCCGGGACGCCTGGCTGCGAGACGGGGCAGGTCGGTGGTGATCACGGTCGCGATCTTCGGATAGCCGCCGGCGGTCTGCGCATCGGCGAGCAACACGATCGGCAGACCGTTGCCGGGTACCTGTATCGCACCGGGGACGATCGCATCCGACACGATTTCCTGGCCGCGATCGAGGTCGTGACGGATCGGCTCGCCGTTCAGCCGGATGCCCATGCGGTCGGTAGCGGCACTGACGGTGTAGGTCTGGCCGAGAAAGGTTTCACGCGCGACGGCATCGAAATGCGTGTGTTGCGGGCCGAGCACCAGTCTGATCGGATCGTCGTCGTATTCAGGCGGCCGGGGCAGTGAGCGTGCCGGCGCGGCATCGGCCGCCGCGGCAGGAAGACGATCGCCCGCGTGCAAGGCGCGACCCTGCCAGCCGCCCAGGCCTGCCCGGACGTAGGTCGAGGCGCTGTTCATTTGACGTGGAATCACGAGTCCCGAGACGGCAAGCAACGCGATCCGGCCGCGTTCCATGCGGATGATGCGCAGCGTGTCGCCGGGTTCGAGTACGTGGCTGCGCCAGGCGGCCGCGGCGCGGGGCCCGTCCGGGCCGGTGATCTCGAGTCTGACGTCACCGGCAATGGCGACCCGTACCGCGCCATGCTTGGCCTCGAACTGCTGTCCACCGTCGAAACACTCAATTGCCGGGTGACCGGCCGGATTGCCCGCGAGTGCATTGGCGATGGCAAGAAGGTTGGGGTCGAGCGTGCCGGAGCATGGTACGCCGATGCGTCGAAAGCCGAAGCGCCCCTTGTCCTGCACCGACGCGTAGGCGCCTGCCGAAACGATGGTGAGAGCGGCGCTCACGCTTGCGCCTGTCCGATGCTTGCGGCGCCGACGTCGCACCAGCGATGCGGGTCGATCCGGCCCGATTCGAGTTCCCGGGCGAGCGCGTCGTACTCGTCTCGCCCAACCGGGAGAAAGCTCACCCGGTCACCGGGCTGAAGCAGCGCAGGGTCGGTCCGCGTCGGGTCGAACAGGCGCACCGGGCAACGCCCCAGCAGGTGCCACCCGCCCGGACTTTCCCACGGATAGATCGCGGTCAGACCAGTGGCGATCGCAACGCTGCCAGCGGGTACGCGAACCCTGGGCTCGTGCCGCCGGGGCAGACGAAGCCGTTCCGGCAGATCGCCCATGAACGGAAAGCCGGGCAGAAAGCCGAGCATGTAGACAACGTACTCGGTACCGGCATGCAGTTGCACGACCGTTGCCGTGTCAGCGTCTATGCGGCGGGCAACGTCATCCAGGTCGGGGGCCGCATCGCCTTCGTAGCAGGCCGGCAGTCGCCAGTGGCAGGGATCGGCGGTGACCGCTTCGTCGGCGTCATCGAGGATGTGTGCAATGCGAGCGGTCAGCTTCGTGCGGGATGTGACCAGCGGATCGTAGATCACCGTCAGCGACCTGAAGGTCGGCACGGCCTCGACGATGCCCTCGAGATCGCCGTGCTGTCGGACCGTGTCGATCGCCAGATCGAGAGCCCTTACCCGGCGCTGCAGGACGGGGTCGATCGTGTCGCCGAATTCGATCGTGAATGCGGCGTCGCCGAGGTCGAGGATGCGATGGTTCCGTCGGTCGGACATGGTTTGGGTCCCCAGGGTCACGGTGCGCTGGTCGAGGCGGCCCGGGCGGCCTGGTCGTAGCGACCCGACAGCGTCCGCAGCAGCCGCGCGAGCTCGCCGATCTGCTTGTTCTCGGTCTCGGTGCCGGAATAACCGGGCATCAGGCAAGCCTCGCGAATCTGGCGGTAGCGCTCGCAGATGTCGTCTCCAGTGGGCGTGGTCGAGTAGAAGACTTCCTTGCCATGGCGGACGCTCTTCACGAGACCCAGGCCGGCGAGCTTCTTGAGGGAATAATTGACGACGTGGGCGTCCTCGATGTTGAGCACGAAGCAGATGTCGGACAGGCGTTTCTCGGTGCTGCGGTGCGCAACATGATGCAGCACCAAAACGTCGGTCGGCGCCATGTCCTTGACCCCGGAGGCGGCCATGCAACGCATCATCCAGCGTGCGAAGCCGTGCCACGCGATGATCAGGCCGAACTCGAATTCGGAGAGTTCGGGTGACTTGGGTGAGATCAGATGTTGGGATGTCACGATTCTGCCGCCGGGTGCGTTGGAAGTGTGCAGGGTTGGTTTTGGCATCTTATCTCCATTGTGTTAATGATTTCTTGACAAATTATAATAGAAATACCAATATTTTATCAACGACCAATTTCGACGCGCTTCCCGCTTCGGGTCGTCTGCAAAGTTGAACCCTGTTTCTCCCTACTCTCTCGGAGGTTCTTGCGATGAACACTGCGTTGCGCTGTATCGGTCTTGCCCTTGTCACTTCCTTCGTCGCCGCTGCACCTGCCGTCGCGCAGACGACCTGGGACATGCCCACGCCCTATCCGGCGACCAATTTCCACACCGAAAACATCAAGCAGTTCGCGAGCGAAGTCGAAGCGGCCACCGGCGGCAAGCTCAAGATCACGGTTCATCCGGGTGGCTCGCTGTTCAAGGCCAACGAGATCCGTCGCGCGGTGCAGACCGGCCAGGCGCAGATCGGCGAGGTGATCATCTCCGGCATGGCGAACGAGGATCCGTTCTTCGCGCTGGACAATGTGCCTTTCCTTGCGAGCAGCTACGAGGACGCGAGGGTGCTGTGGGACGTCTCCCGGGATGCGGTCAATGAGCGTCTCGAGAAGGCCGGCCTGACGATGCTTTTCTCGGTGCCGTGGCAGCCGCAGGGCATGTACTCCATGACCGAGTTGTCGGGGGTAGGCGATTTGCGCAGCATGAAGATCCGCTCCTACAGCCCGACCGTCGCACGCATGATCGAGCTGATGGGTGGCCAACCGGTGACGGTGCAGGCGGCCGACCTGACGCAGGCGCTGTCGACCGGTGTCGTGTCGGCCAACATCACGTCGTCGGCGACCGGCTACGACTCCAAGAGCTGGGAGCAACTGTCGTACTACGCGGATGTGCGCGCGTGGCTGCCGAAGAATGTCGTGTTCGTACGCACCCGCGATTTCAACGCGCTCGACCAGGCCACACGTGATGCGGTGCTGGCCGCCGCGGCCGAGGCCGAGACCCGTGGCTGGGCGAGTTCCGCCGAGCGCAACGACTGGTATCTGGAGCAGCTTCGTGCCAATGGCATGAACGTCGTCGCGCCGTCGCCCGAGTTCGATGCCGAACTGCGCAAGATCGGCGACACGATGACCGACGAGTGGGTGCAGAGCGTCGGTGCCGACGGGCAGGCGGTCCTCGACGCGTATCGCGCCGCCCGCTGACGTCTGCGCTCTCCCGGCCGGACCGGGCGCTGTGCCCGCACATCGAAGTGCTGGCGCGCCCCGTCCGGCGCCCTTCGCGGCCCCGCTTGCCGGACCGCGCCCCCAGACCTTCCGGAGAATGGCATCGATGAGAGCCGTACTCAATTTTCTGTACCGTGCGGTTGGCGGACTCGCCGCGATCGGCATGGTCGGTACCCTGTTCTTCGTTGCGACAGGTATCGTCAGCCGCCCTCTCGGAATCTACCTGCGCGGCACCGACGCCTATGCGGGCTATACGATGGCAGCCTGCGGATTCCTCGCTCTGGCGTACACCTTCAAACACGGTGAGCATATCCGCGTCAGCCTGTTGCTGGAGCGGCTCGGTGCCAGGATGCGGCTGGTTGCGGAATGGTTCTCCCTGCTGGTCGGTGTGGCCATCACGGGTACGCTGGCCTTCTACACGGCCAGGATGGCTTGGTTCTCGTACGAGTTTGGCGATCGCTCGCAGGGCATCGACGCCACCCCCCTCTGGATGCCGCAGATGCTGATGGTGTTAGGCACCGTGGTCTTCTTCATCGCCTTGCTCGACGACCTGGTGATGCGGGTTATGGGACGCGAGCCGGTACGGTTGTCCGGGGCCGGCCAGAACCAGACCCGGATGGAATAAGGAGCAGGCATGGACATCATCGTTGCACTCTTTCTCGTCCTTGCGATGCTGCTGATGCTCGCGGGCGGGGTGTGGATCGGACTCGCGCTGATCGCGGTTGGCGTCCTCGGCATGCTCGGATTCACGTCGCGTGCGCCGGGTGACGGCATGGCGATGAGCATCTGGGGCATGGGGTCGAGCTGGACGCTGACCGCGTTGCCACTGTTCCTGTGGATGGGCGAGATCCTGTTCCGCACCCGGTTGTCGGCCGACATGTTCAAGGGGCTGGCGCCGTGGCTGGAGCGCCTGCCCGGCCGGCTTCTGCACACCAACATCATCGGCTGTACCTTGTTTGCGGCGGTGTCCGGTTCGTCTGCGGCGACCTGTGCGACCATCGGCAAGATCAACCTGCCCGAGCTGTCGAAGCGGGGCTATCCGGAGTCGATGGTGATCGGAACGCTGGCGGGTGCAGGCACATTGGGCCTGCTGATTCCGCCGTCCATCATCATGATTGTCTATGGCGTCGCGGCGGACGTATCGATCGCGCGCCTTTTCATCGGCGGCGTGCTGCCCGGAGTGTTGCTCGCGACGCTGTTCATGGGCTGGGTCGTGATCTGGTCGCTGATGCATCCCGACCGGATTCCGGCGGCCGACCTGCGCTCGACCTTCATGCAGAAGATGTATGCGTCGCGCAACCTGATCCCGGTGGTCGCGCTGATCGGTGCGGTGCTCGGCGGGATCTACTCCGGCATCGCCACCGCGACCGAAGCGGCCGCGCTCGGCGTGATCGGCGCGCTGGTGATCGCAGCGAGCCAGGGTGCACTGACGCGCGAGTCCTTCGTCGCAAGCCTGATGGGGGCGACCCGGCTCTACTGCATGATTGCGCTGATCCTGGCCGGTTCGGCCTTTCTGACGCTGGCGATGGGCTACATCGGCCTGCCGCGCCATCTCGCCGCGTGGATAGGCGAACTGGGCCTGTCGCCGGCGATGCTGCTGATCGCGCTGACGCTGTTCTTCATCCTGCTCGGCTGCTTCCTGGATGCGATCTCGATCGTCGTGCTGACGATGGCGGTGCTGATGCCGACCATTCACACCGCCGGTATCGACCCGCTGTGGTTCGGCATCTTCGTCGTCGTCGTGGTCGAAATGGCGCAGATCACGCCACCGGTCGGCTTCAATCTGTTCGTGCTGCAAGGCATCACCGGGCGCGAGATCACGCGTGTGGCCGTCTATGCGCTGCCGTATTTCATCCTGATGTGTGTGGCGATCGTGCTGCTGTACCTGTTCCCGCAGATAGTGACCTGGCTGCCTGGGCAGATGATGGGCTAGCCGGGATGGTTCGAGGCATACTGCGGTCACCATGGTCACCGCCACGTTTCGCTTCTACGAGGAACTGAACGACTTTCTGGCGCCGCATCACCGCCGGCGGGAGTTCGACGTGCCTTGTCGATCGGGCGGACCGGCGCGGATTCCGCCGATGGTGAGGGGCCGCCACCAGCGTTTCAGTACCTGCGACGTGTGCCGGCGGGTGTTCTGGGAGGGCTCGCACTGGCAGCACATGCGCGACTCGTGGATGAACTGCTGGCGCGGGGCTGAAGCGGGTGGGTGGGTTCCGGCCAGCGAAATACCGTGAGGCGCAGCGAGCCGGGGATGACTGCAGCCCCCCGCGGCTCCGACGGCCACTCGCGCTGCCGCTGTAAGGCTCGCTTCGCTGCGATCCCTGAACTCGCGCTTCGCGCTCAGACAGCAGGGATCGCGGGCGCTACGCGCGCCAACAGCGGCATGCACTCGGGCCGAGTCGCCGCGGAGGGCTGCAGTCATCCCCGGCTCGCCATTTCATGCGTCGTGCGATTGCGCTGAGACTTAGGCCTATCCTGGTCCTACGCGGTCGGCTTCCTTGCTAAAATCAGGCTTTTGCCGCCATCCGGGTCCGGGTCGGCGGCTTCGTCATTTTTTGGCTGAAACGATGACCGACACCCCTTTCCCGCCCGAGCTGTTGCGTGACGTCGCGAAGCGCCGCACCTTCGGTATCATCTCCCACCCCGACGCGGGCAAGACCACGCTGACCGAGAAGCTGCTGCTGTTCGGCGGCGCGATCCAGCTCGCCGGCACCGTCAAGGCCAGGAAGAGTGCGCGCCACGCGACCTCGGACTGGATGGAGGTCGAGAAGCAGCGCGGCATCTCGGTCACCAGCTCGGTGATGCAGTTCGAGTACGCCGACCACACCATCAACCTGCTCGACACCCCGGGCCACCAGGACTTCTCGGAGGACACCTACCGCGTGCTGACCGCGGTGGATGCAGCAGTGATGGTCATCGACGCGGCCAAGGGGGTCGAGGCGCAGACGATCAAGCTGCTCGAAGTCTGCCGGCTGCGCGACACGCCGATCATCACGTTCGTGAACAAGCTCGACCGCGAGGTGCGTGAACCCTTCGATCTGTTGTCCGAGATCGAGGACGTGCTCAAGATCGAGTGCGCGCCGATCACCTGGCCGGTGGGCATGGGCAAGACCTTCCGAGGCGTGTATCACCTGCTCGAGGACCGCGTGCTGCGCTTCACGCCGGGCGAAGAGCGGCGCTCCGAGGCCGAAGTGATCAAGGGCATCGCCAATCCCCAGCTCGATGCGCTCTTTCCGCTGGAGATCGGACAGGTGCGCGAGGACGTGGATCTGATCGGGGGCGCGTCGGCACCGTTCTCGATCGAGGATTTTCTCGCCGGCAGGCAGACGCCAGTGTTCTTCGGTTCCGGGATCAACAACTTCGGCGTGCAGGAGATCCTGCAGGCGCTGCTCGATTGGGCGCCGCCACCGCAGCCGCGCGTCGCCGGCCTCGTTACGGGCGTGAGTGAAACCGGCACCCGCATGGTCCGGCCCGCAGAGGCACCTTTCACCGGCTTCGTGTTCAAGATCCAGGCCAACATGGACCCCAGGCACCGTGACCGAATCGCGTTCTTCCGCATCTGCTCCGGGCGCTACACGTCCGGCATGAAGGTCAGGCACGTTCGGCTCGGGCGCGACATGAAGCTCGCCAACGCGCTGACCTTCATGGCCAACGAGCGGGTGCACAAGGAAGACGGCGTGGCTGGCGACATCATCGGCATCCACAACCACGGCCAGCTGCAGATCGGCGATACGCTGACCGAAGGCGAGGCGCTGGGCTACAAGGGCATTCCGTACTTTTCGCCGGAGCTCTTCCGCTCCGCGCGGCTGCGCGATCCGCTCAAGACCAAGCAGTTGCAGAAGGGTCTGCAGGAACTCGGCGAGGAGGGCGCGATCCAGGTGTTCGAGCAGGAAGGCGGCAACATGCTTCTCGGTGCGGTTGGCACGCTCCAGTTCGAGGTCGTCGCGCAGCGTCTGAAGGACGAGTACAAGGTCGATGCAATCTTCGAGTCGGCGGACATCTATACCGCACGCTGGTTGACCTTCCCGGACGAGCTGACCCGCCGCAACTTCGAGCGCGAGCAATCGATCCGACTGGGCAAGGACGTCGACGGCAACCCGGTCTATCTGGCCAGCACCCGTTACAACCTCGACGTGACGATGGAGAAGTGGCCCAAGGTCGGCTTCCACGCGACCCGGGAGCACGGGCAGGTGCTGGGCTGAAACGTGCCTCGGGTTCGTGTTCGTCACCGGACGCGTTCGCGTGCGGTGACGGCAGGCGTGTGGTCCGGGCCCCAGCCGCCACCGCCGGGCGAGGATGAACCCCGGGCAGCGTCGAATGGTCCGACACGACATGAACGAACCCGTTGCTACGCAGCGCCGCCTCGGACGCGGCATGATCATCCTGGCCTGGCTGGTCGCGATCGGCCTGCTGTGGGTGTTCTTCGACGACGTGCTGGACCGGCGCGAGAATCCGAATCGCAACCTGATGATCCAGCCCGGCGTGGCCGAACTGGTGCTCAAGCGCAACCGTGCCGGACATTACGTCGCGCCCGGCACGATCAACGGCCAGAAGGTGCAGTTTCTGCTGGACACCGGGGCCACCCAGGTCTCGGTGCCGGCCCATCTGGGCCCGACGCTGGGCCTGTCGCCCGGTGCGCCGATGCAGGTGATGACCGCCAACGGCGCGGTGACGGTGCGCGCGACCGTCATCGACGAACTCGGGCTCGGGCCCTTCCGCATCCAGAACGTGCGCAGCCACCTGAATCCGGGTTTTCGTGACGATCAGGTCCTGCTCGGCATGAGCGTGCTGCGCCATCTGGAGTTCACGCAGCGGGGCGACACGCTGATCCTGCGTCCGCACGGCGGATGATGCATGATTGGCCTTGTCGCCTGCGCGGCGTACAAGGCCGATTGATTCAGGTGCGCGTGGTGCCGTGCCGCGTCGTCAGTCTTCCAGCAGACTGCGCAGCATCCACGCGTTCTTTTCGTGGATCTGCATGCGCTGCGTGAGCAGGTCGGCGGTCGGCTCATCGTCGACCTTGCCGACCAGCGGCAGGATGCTGCGGGCGGTCCTGACCACTGCCTCCTGACCCATGACCAGGTGGCTGATCATCTCCTTCGCGCTCATCCCGCCGTCCGGTTCGGCGAGGCTGCCGAGCTTCTGGAATTCCTTGTAGGTGCCGGGGGCCGGAACCATGGTTTCATCCTATGCCCGGTCCGCGCGGGTTGCCAATGAAAGCACGGGATGAGCACAATCATCGCATGCTATCGAGCTTCGATCATCGGCCATGCATGCACCTTCATGTGGCCGGACCGGGTGGCACGCACCGATAGGGTGCGTAGTGCAAGACATGCCCACCCGGCGCAGATCGCCGCCAGGGCGTGTCTTCGCTCGCCCGCTCGATCCGGGCGGGTGCGGGTGCCTACCTGAACAAGTGTTGCGCACCGGAAGAGTTGCTGGAAGCCATCCGCAAGGTGGCGCTCGGCGGTGTGTTCGTCACCCCGACGATCGCCGAACTGCTCGCCCGCAGCGTGCGCGAGGATGCGAACCGGGTACCCCACGAGACACTTTCGAACCGCGAGTTCCAGGTGCTCGAACTGTTCGCCCAGGGACGCTCGGTGTCGGACATCGCGGGACGCCTGTCCCTGTCGGCGAACACGATCTCGACCTATCGGGCGCGCATCTTCGACAAGCTGGGGGTGCGCAACATGGTCGAGCTGCTCCCCTACGCCGCCCGTCACGACATGCTGCTGCGCTAATGTCCCGGCATCGCCCGGAGCCGTCAGATCAGGCCCGGGCCACGCAGCAGCATGATGCCCAGGCTGGTGGTGACGATGGACCCGAGCGTCGTGAGCACGATGATGTTCGCAGCCAGCGTCGAGTTGCCGCCCATCGCACGCACCATCACGTAACTGGCGGCGGCGGTCGGCGCCGACGACATCAGCATCAGCACCCCCAGTTCGACGCCGCGAAAACCGAGGGCGATACCTCCGAGCGTGATCGTGACCGGCACGACCAGCAGCTTCAGCGATGCTGCCAGCAGCGTGTTCCCGATCTCGTCGCGGAGCCGCGTGAAATTCAGCGAGGCGCCGGTACATAGCAGCGCCAGCGGCAGCGTCAGGTCGGCGAAGTAGCGGCCCGACTGCAGCACGATGGATGGTAGCCGGATCTCGAAATACGATACCGGCAGCGCGAGCACGATGCCCAGGATCAACGGGTTCGTGAAGATGCCACGGACCATGCCGCCGATGCCGCGCCGCTTGTGCAGCGAACGATTCAGCGTGATCACCGCGAGGATGTTGAACAGGATCGTGACCAGGCCGAGATAGAGGGACGCTGCGACCAGGCCGGCATCGCCGAAGGCGTTCACGCAGTACGCGAGACCGATGATTCCCATGTTTGAGCGATACGCGCCCTGCACCACGACACCGCGGTCCCGGGCGGGCTGCACCGCGTGCCCGGCGAGCAATTCGAGCAACAGGTAAACGGCGATGGTGGCGGCCATTCCATAGGCGATCAGCGCCGGATTGGCCGCGTCGTCGAAGTCAGTCGTGGCGATGCTGACGAACAGCAGGGCGGGCAGCGCGACGTTGAAGACCAGTCGCGAACCGGCTTCGATGAAGGGCTCGGTGAGCATACCCAGACGCCGCAACCATAAGCCGAGCGCGAGGATCACGAAGATCGGTCCGGTGACCGCAAGCGAGAACTCTATGATGCTGAGGAAATCGGTCATCGCGTCGCGCATCGATGCGGCTCAGAAGGGCCCGACTCTACGCGGTCGCAACGCGGCCCGCAATGCACGACGGCGGCAGGTACGAACCCTTGAAGTATCGCCTCCGGCAATGGGCCCGACCACAAGCTGTAGTGACAGCACTACACACGAATCACGACATCGAATATGCCTCACCCGCAGCCGCGCAGACGGCGACAACCCGCCTCAAGACTGTCTGATCTCAACGACGGAGTTAATCATGTCGGCCTTCCGCAATCCGTTCGACTACAAGGCGCGTCTCCACCGGGGGGCTGCAACTGCGGCCAGCATCGCAGCCAGGCCGATCTCGCTCGGTGCCGGTTTCAATCCGATTCCGTGGACGATGCCGGCGGTCGAGAACATCAATGGCCAGGCGATCACCTTGTCGATCAAACACAAGGACAAGCGTGACCCGAGGGACTGGAAGGGCTTTCGCTTCGCGGTGCCGTTCGACTACTCGATGCACAATTACCGGCTGCGCTACTACCTGGCCGAGCATGGCATCGATCCGGATGGGGACGTGTCGATCCGCTCGGTGCCGCCGCCCGAGATGGTCGCCAACCTGCGTGCGGACAACATCGACGGATTCCTCGCACCGGACCCGGTCAACCAGCGCGCGGTGTATGACGGTGTGGGCTTCATCCATCTGCTGTCCAAGGAGATCTGGGACGGACACCCGTGCTGTGCGTTCTCGGCCAGTCGCGAGTTCGTCACGACGATGCCGAACACCTACCAGGCCTTGCTGAAGGCCATCCTCGACGCCACCGCCTATGCCCGCAAGGCCGAGAACCGCAAGGAGATCGCGGTCGCGATCGCGCCGACCAACTACCTGAACCAGCCGGTCACCGTGGTCGAGCAGGTGCTGACCGGCACCTTTGCCGACGGTCCCGGCAACGTCGTGCGCGACCCGAACCGCATGGACTTCGATCCGTTCCCGTACCAGTCCTTCGCGATCCGGAGGAGCTTAGCGATGGATGAAAAACGACTCTGGCTGGCGCCATTGCTGTCACTGGTCTTTCTGGCGGTTTTCGTCGGTCTGTGGCATCTGGGTACCCGCACTACGGTCGGTGAGGTCATCGTCGATCCCGAGTATGCCGCGCTGATCGGTGCGGCCGCGGCGACCGGTGGCCAGTCCGCGATGCCGGGGCCGGGCGATGTCGCCGGAAAGCTGTGGGTGCACCTGTCCGATCCATTCTACGTGCATGGCACGACCTTCAAGGAGCTGATCCACGAGGAGTTCGGCGACGGCATCATGAGCGCGATCGACTTCAGGATGGACCTGCAGCGCGAGCCGAATCCGGCCGGCGACCGGGTCAGCATCACGATGAGCGGCAAGTTCCTGCCGTACAAGACGTACTGAGCGCACCCGCACGGAGGTCTGCTGCCGCGGCCCCGCTGCAGCGGACCGCCCAGGCGATCACATGAGGCACGAAAACGCGCGCCAGAGTGGGCGGCTGCCTCGATTGGGTCGTCCTGGCCGGTCAGCTTGTGGGTGAAATGGCTATACTGTTTTCGTTACCCTTGAACAGGGTACTCCATCCCGATTTCCGATCGGACATGAAAACAGGAGCGGATACCATGCAACCCGTAAAGCTTGTCATGCTCGCACTGATTGCGGCACTGCCCCTGACCGGCATGAGCGCCGAGCCCCGCATGGACGGGGACGTGGTGGTCATCGAGATCAGGGACTACAAGTTCATCCCCGACGAGGTGACCGTCAAGGCCGGCACCACCGTGCGCTGGGAGAACCACGAGCGCCGCCAGTTCCACAACATCTACTTCGAGGATCTCGAGGACGAGTCCGGCGATTACTTCTTCCCGGAAGAGGGCCGCGAACGCACCTTCGACGAACCGGGAAGCTACCATTACATCTGCGAACCGCATATCGAGTCGCACAAGATGAAAGGCGTCGTCCACGTCGTCGAGTAGTGTTGGCGCACGCTGCTTTCGTGGACAGGTAGTCGAGCATCTGATCCAGCGTGCCTGACAATTTACGGTAGTCGCCCTCGGGCACGCTGACGCCGAGGCGCGCTTCGATCGCGGCGAGGATGTTCTGGGAGTCCAAGGAGTCGATCTCGAGCTGCTCCCGCCAGGGGCGGCCGGCACGCTGCGTGCGAGCGCGTGGCCGTGCTCGCGATAGATCGCCAGCACCGCGTCGGTGTCGCGCAGCGCCGGCATCACGCCGGTGGCGATCGCCTCCTCGCCGATGTAAAGGTGCAGGAAGCCGCGGATCTTCGCGGCGCTGTAAAGCTCGGCGCATTTCTCCTCGAAACGGCGGATGCCCACCATCTGCCACAGCGCGGCTCGCGCGGCGCTCGCATCACAGATGATTTCGCGGATGTCGGCCGCGACCAGGTTGGGTGTCGTCATCAGGATTGCTCCAGCGTCGAGGTATCACCTTCGGGCAGTCCGAGCTCGTGCGCCTTCAGCAGCCGGCGCATGATCTTGCCGCTGCGCGTCTTCGGCAGCGAAGGCTGGAAGTCGATCTCCTTGGGCGCGAATGCCGGTCCGAGGCGCTTGCGTGCAAAGCCCAGGAGTTCGCGCGCGAGAGCGTCGGATGCGTCGAAGCCGGGCTTGAGCGCGACGAAAGCCTTGACCATCTCGCCGACTACCGCGTCCGGCTTGCCGATGACGCCCGCCTCGGCCACGGCCGGATGCTCCATCAGCGCCGATTCGACCTCGAACGGGCCGATCAGATGGCCGGCCGACTTGATCACGTCGTCTGCCCGACCGACGAACCAGAAATAGCCGTCGGCATCGCAGCGGGCCAGATCGCCGGTCAGATACCAGTCCCCGACGAAGCACTTGCGATAGCGCTCGTCCTCGTGCAGGTAGGCGCGAAACATCGACGGCCAGCCCACCCGCAGCCCGAGCTCGCCTTCCTCGTCAGGGCCGGATAGCGGTTCGACCGAACCGTCGGGCAGATGCCGCAGCACCGTCGCGTCGATACCGGGCAGCGGCTTGCCCATCGAACCCGGGCGGATGTCCATGGACGCGTAGTTCGAGATCATGATGCCGCCGGTCTCGGTCTGCCACCAGTTGTCGTGGATCGGCAGACCGAAGGCCTCCAGGCCCCAGAATACCGCCTGCGGATTCAGCGGTTCGCCGACGCTCGCGATGAAGCGCAGCTGCGGGAACGCGTGTGCGCGGGCACCGGACGTACCGCCCTTCATCATCATGCGGATCGCGGTCGGCGCGGTGTACCACACGTTCACGCGCTCCGTCTCGACGATGCGATACCAGCGCTCCGCATCGAACTCGGCCTCGTCCACCACAAGGGTCGCGCCGATCGTCAGCGGCGCGATGATGCCGTAGGACGTGCCGGTGACCCAGCCCGGGTCGGCGGTGCACCAGTAGACGTCGTCCGGTCGCAGGTCGAGTGCGAAACGGCCGGTGGCATGATGCGCGACCACGGCCCGATGGACGTGCAGCGCGCCCTTGGGCTTTCCGGTGGTGCCGCTGGTGAAGTGCAGCAGCGCTGGGTCCTCCGGGCCGGTGGGTGGAATCGTGTAGTCGGGAGGCGCGGCGTCGAGCAGTGCCGACAGTTCGACCGTGCCTTCAGGCAGTTGCACATCATCGTCATCCCGGATCACCAGCACATGGCGAAGCGTCGGCAGCATGTCGCGCACCGGCTGCACCTTGCGCCGGTAAAGGCTGGTCGTCGTCACCAGCAGGCGACCCTCGCCGATGTTGAGCCGTGTCGCGATCGGTTCCGGACCGAAGGCGGAGAACAGCGGCGTGACCACGCAACCATGCTTGAGCGCACCGACTACCGCCACGTACAGCTCGGGAATGCGGCCTGCGAGCAGGAACACGCCCTCGCCCCGGCTCACCCCGAGCGCGCGCAGCGCGTTCGCGAAGCGCGCGCTCTGCGCGGCGAGCGCCGCGTAGCTGATGTCGCGCCGCTCTTCATTGCGCCCGATCCAGCGGATCGCGGTCCGCCCCCCATGGCCGGCCTGCAGGTGACGGTCGACCGCCTCGTGCGCGATGTTCAGCCCCCGGCCGTCGGGCAGGCCGTCGAGCGCGCGCGCGGCTTCCTCCCAGCTGAAGCGCGCACGAACCGATGCATAATCGTCCAGCACGGCACCGTGCGATGCGGCCGGATTCTTGTGGATGATGTCCATGGCAGGCCTGTCTCCGTAGCCGTCGCATGGATTATAGGCAGGCGGTGACCGGCTTTCCCATCCGCATGCCCCGATGCGGGCAAGCCGTGCCGTGTTTTCGGTGCCGGGCCGCAGCCGGGCAGGTATAGTTCGATAATGAATGTCGAGCTGGCCGGTTTCCGACGATGCGGTGGAGGCGGAAAGTGAGCAGGGTCTTTTCCGCATCACTCTGGGTGGGTCTGTATCTGGCGCTCGTCAGCGCACCGTTGTGGCTGTTGCTCGCGGGCGAGATCCCGCCGGGCGGCGGACCGTGGTGGGACCTGGCCATGGCCTTCGGCTTTGCCGGCCTCGCGGTCATGGGCGTGCAGTTCGCGCTCACCGCGCGCCTGCGCAGGGCGACCGCGCCGTTCGGCATCGACATCATCTATTACTTCCATCGCCTGGCCGCATACATCGGCATCGCGCTGGTGCTCGCGCACTTCGCGATCGTTCAGGTCCTCCATCCGGACGCGGTCGGCGTGGTGAATCCGCTGCAGGCGCCCGGCTACATGAGTGCCGGGCGGCTGTCGTTGATCCTGTTCCTGGTGGTGATCGTGAGCTCGGTGTGGCGCAAGCAGCTGGGCATCGAGTACACACGCTGGCGGATCCTGCACACGGTCGCGGCCACGAGCGCGGTCCTGCTAGCGATCTGGCATGTGATCGGGGTCGGGTACTACACCGAGGCGTTGTGGAAGTACCGGCTGTGGATCGCATACAGCGGCTTTTGGCTCATGCTGGTCGTCTATGTGCGTGTGGTCAGGCCGTGGAGCATGCTGCACCGGCCATACCGTGTGGTCGAGGTGCGTCCGGAGGGCGGGCGGACGACCACGCTGGTGCTCGAACCGGACGGACATGCGGGCATGCGCTTCTCGCCCGGCCAGTTCGCATGGCTGACGCTG
Organism: Denitraticella aggregata; assembly: GCF_048158365.1. Classification (NCBI taxonomy): domain Bacteria; kingdom Pseudomonadati; phylum Pseudomonadota; class Betaproteobacteria; order Rhodocyclales; family Zoogloeaceae; genus Denitraticella; species Denitraticella aggregata. The sequence goes on from NZ_JBLLNL010000014.1 coordinate 31,672, forward strand.
CGTGGCTCGCCCTTCAGTTTCGAGGAGCATCCGTTCTCGTTTTCCGGCAGCGCCGCCGCGCAGACGGGGTGCATCGAGTTCACGATCAAGGCGCTCGGGGACTTCACTGAAGCCATAGCCGGAGTCCGGCCGGGCGAACGGGCGTGGCTGGATGGTCCGTACGGCGTGTTCAGTGTCGATCGCTATCCTGCGGCGCAAGGTTTCGTGTTCGTCGCGGCCGGCGTCGGCATTGCGCCGATCATGTCGATGCTGCGTACGCTGGCCGATCGCGGCGATCCTCGCCCGATGACGCTGATCTATGCCGACGGCGACGCGGAAGCGATGATCTTTCGCGAGGAACTGGAGGCGCTGCAGACCCGGCTCGAGCTCGAGCGGGTATGCGTGCTCGAGCGCCCACCCGAGGGTTGGTCCGGCGCGCGAGGCCGGATCACGGCCGAGCTGATCGAGCGGTTCGTGCCGGCCGATCGCGGTGGCTTCGAGTACTTCATCTGCGGTCCCCAGCCGGTGAGCGACATCGTGCAGCGACAGCTTTGCAGCATGGGGGTTAAGGGCGCGCGGGTACATTTCGAACTGTTCGACATGGTGTAGCGGATGCGAGAAGAACTGGCGCGCTGGGTGGCCCTGCTGACCGTCGTCGTGACGGTATCGCTGTCGGCGCTGTTCGCATGGGTGCACAATTCCGGCGACGAGCCGGAACGAGCTGCCGCCGGCCGCCTCCCCGCGGTCGCATCAAAGCTGGTCGACCATCCGGGACATGCGGTGTTCGTCGCACAGCGGTGCACGTCCTGCCATTCGGTCGGCGGCGAGGGTAGCCCCCGCTATCCGCTCGACGGGGTCGGTGCGCGTCTGGATCGTGAAGCGATTCGAAAATGGATAGTCGGCGCCCCCGAATTGCAGGACCAGCTCCCGGCCAGCGCGTTTCGCCGCAAGCAGCAGTATCAGGCCCTGCCCGACGCGGAACTGGAGGTCCTGGTCGACTGGTTGCAGATGCCGGCCGACTGATGCCGCGCGGCATCGGCTCGCACTGCGTCGCCGGTGCTGCGCGGGGCCACGCTCTCAGCTCGATTCTCCAGAGCAACATCAGGTTTTCTCCAAGCTTTCGAGCGATTCGGTGCCTACCATTGAATCATCACGACACGCTCCTCGGAGACCGATCGCCGAGATCCGGCGACTGAATCGAGACACCCCGGTCATGCTGTTCTCGGGTTACGCCGACGGACTGTCCGATGAAATGCTCGCATTGGCCCGCATCCGCAGCTTGCTCACGAAACCGGTCGAAGCGTCCACGCTGTTTTCGTCGCTTGCTGTCTTGCCCACGCCGCAGCCCCCGCCATGACGGCCGGCGTCGTGATTGACGGGGTTTGTTGCCCTTTTGTATCCCGTGCTCATCGCACGTGCACGCGGCACCTGCCCGTCGTCCCGACGATGGTCAACGTGGCCGTCACCGCGCTGACTTCGCAGAACGCGGGCTTACTCCATGTGTGCGATGGCCTCGTAGGTGTCGCCCGCGACCTTGAAGAAGTTGTAGTTGCCGGCGACGTCGCCTGCCGCGTCGAACTCGTGATCACCGGCGGCGCCCTTGTAGTCGATGTCCTTGCCTTCGGCGATCAGTTGCTTGGCCTTGGCCCACTCGCCCGGCAGGATCGGTTCGCCCGGAGCGGACGCTACCGCGCGCAGGGATTCGGACAGTCTGGCGCGATCGCCGCCGGCCTTCTCGATCGCGAGGGCCATCAGAAAGGCTGCGTCATACGAGGTCGTGGTGAAGATCGCGTCAGGGTTGCCGCCGGCGGCCGAGAACGCGGCGCGGAAGTTGTCGAGAGAGGCCGACGCTTCGCCGACCGGGGCCGACGTGAAGAAATTCTCCAGGTTATCCGCGCCGAGTTCGCGGATCACCGCGTCGGATTTCATGCCGTCGGCGCCGACGAAGTTGTTGAAGAAGTTGTTCTCCAGCGCCTGGCGCAGGATCGTCAGTCCGGTGCCGTCGCCGTAGTCGAAGATGACCAGCGTGTCGGCGCCGCCGCGCGCGAGCTGCGCGAGGTCGGACCTGTAGGAGGCCTTGCCGTCCTCATGCGCGGAGTAGCCGGCGATGGTGCCGCCGATCACCTCGAACTCGGCCTTGAAGGCCTCGGCGAGGCCCTTGCCGTAGTCGTTGTTCAGATAGGCGACCGCGACGTTGTCCATGCCGCGCGCCTTGATCGTGCGCGCCAGTGCTCGGCCCTGATAGTCGTCGGACGGTACGGTGCGGAACACCAGATCCTTGTCGTCGATGCCGGTGATCTGCGGCGAGGTGCCCGACGGCGTGATCATCAGCGCGCCTGCCGGAACCGCGACCGAATTGGCGGCGGCCAGCACCGCACCCGAGCAGTGCGGACCGACGACACCGATCACGCGGTCGATGTTGACCACCTTGGTCGCGGCGTCGGTGGCGTTCTGCGGATTGCAGGCGCTGTCGCCGACCACGTGTTGCAATGTTCCGCCGTTGCCGATGCCGCCCTGTTCGTTGACCTGCTTCACGGCGAGTTCGGAGGCCGCGATCATCGGCGGCGCCATCGCCGCGATCGGTCCGGAGATGCCGCCCAGCAGCGCGATCCGCGCGTCCTGGGCCCAGGCCGGCGTCGTGATCAGCGCGGCACCCAGCAGTGCAGTGACGAGTCCTGCAGTGGTCTTCGGTTTCATGTTCTCACCTCCAGTTTGTTGTACCCGCGGGTACGTTCGACATGGGCTGTCAGGGATGGGTTTCGCGCCTATCCGGGTTGCGCCGGCTTCTTCCTGTGTTCCTCGGGGAGGATGCCTTCCGGCCTGAACCGCAGCACCAGCTGCAACATCAGGCCGATGATGAATATCCGGATGTATTTTGCCTGGATCGCCACTTCGGTGGGCAGACGGTCGGTCAGCAATTCGGTCACCGACCAGATGATCCAGATCACCGCCGCCCCCAGGATCGCACCGCGGTTGTTGCCCGAGCCACCGAGGATCAGCATGATCCAGATCAGGAAGGTCGCGATCATCGGGTCGATCGCCTCGGGGGTGATCGAGCGGTTGAAATGCACGAACAATGCACCGGCCAGACCCATGATCGCCGAGCCGAAGATGAAGGCCTGCAGGCGGCGTCGTTCCACCCGCTTGCCCATCGCGGCGGCGGCGGCCTCGTTGTCGCGGATCGCACGCATCATGCGGCCCCACGGCGCCTTGAGCTGGCGTTCGACCAGCAGGTACACGACCAGCACCGCGATCACGACCAGCGCCAGGTAGGCCAGCTGCGACTGCACGTAGGGCAGGTCGCCGAATGGACGCGGGATGCCGGTGATGCCGCGCGAACCGCCGGTCAGCCAGTCCTCGGACTTGATGATGAGGCGGAAGATCTCGGCCACGCCGATGGTCGCGATCGCCAGGTAGTCCGAACGGAAACGCAGGCAGATCTTGCCGATCGGCCACGCGATCGCCGCCGCGACGATCATCGCGGCCGCCCAGCCCAGCAGGATCGGCCATTCGAACCCGCCGACGCGCCCTGCCGCCGGGGTGCTGGTCAGAATGGCCGACGTGTAGGCGCCGATCGCGAAGAATCCGGCGATCCCGGCGTTGAAAAGACCGGTGAAGCCCCACTGGATGTTCAGCGCGAGCGACAGCAGCGCGTAGATCCCGATCAGGATGCCCATGAATATCGCATAGTTCGCGAGTCCGATCAGTTCCATGTCAGGCCTCCCGCCAGACCGCGAATATTTTGAGCGTGGGGGCAGTCATTCACAGCACCTTGCCGTTGAGCAGCCCGCGCGGGCGGACCAGCAGGATGAGCAGCAGGATCACGAAGGCGGTGGCTGCCTTGTATTGACCGGGCACGACCAGAACCGACAACTCCTCGACCATGCCGACGATGAGACCGCCGAGCACCGCCCCCTCCACCCGGCCCACGCCCCCCAGGATGGCTGCGGCGAACATCGGCAGCAACAGGTGCCAGCCCATCATCGGCGTGAGTTCGGTGTTCACCGCCAGCATGAAGCCGGACGCGGCACACAGCGCGCCGACGATGGACCACAGCAGGATCGTCACATGGCGGTTGTCCACGCCCGACAGCCGGGCCAGATCCGGGTTGTCGGACATCGCACGCATCGCCTTGCCCCATTTCGACTTGCGCAAGAAGGTTTCCAGCACGACGACGATGATCACGACCGACAGCAGTGTGTAGAGCTCGCGCGTGCGCAGCAGGATGCCGAAGTAGCTGTCCGGCCGCACGATGCCGCGCTGATAGGTTTGTGGGTCGACACCCCAGATGACCTGCACGGCCGAACGCAGCATCAGCGCGATACCGAGCGAGGCCATCACCGTCAGGATGGCCGGGCGCTTGCGCAGGTAATCGTAGAAACCCTTGTCGATGGCGACCGCCAGGATCGCGGTCAGGACCATCGCCACCGGCAATGCGACCCACGGGTCGACGCCGAGCACGCCGACCGCCGCGAGTGCCAGAAATGCGCCCATGGTGGCCAGGTCGCCATGGGCGAGGTGCGCGAAGCGCAGGATGCCGAACACCATCGTGATGCCGATCGCACCGACCGCGTAGATCGACCCGAGCACCAGGCCGGGCACGATGTAAAAATTGATGAAGTCGAGCACCGTCATTGTGTCGCTCTCTGGTCAGCCGCCGAGGAACATCTGGGCCACTTCGCGATCTGCGAGCAGCGCGGCTCCGGTGCCCTCGTGACGATTTGTGCCGGTCGCGAGCACATAGCCGCGGTCGCAGAAGGCAAGTGCCTGCTTGGCGTGCTGTTCGACCAGCATGATGGACACGCCGCTGTCGCGCACGTCGCGCGTGATCTGAAAGATCTGCTCCATGTACTTCGGCGACAGGCCGGCGGTGGGTTCGTCCAGCAGCAACAGCTTGGGGTCGAGCATCAGCGCGCGACCCATCGCGACCATCTGGCGCTGGCCGCCCGACAGGTCGCCGGCCAGTGCCTTGCGTTTGGCCTTCAGATCCGGGAACAAGCGGTAGACCCGATCATGTGCGGCCGACAGGTCACCCTTGCGCAAAAACGCGCCCATCTCGAAGTTCTCGTGCACCGTCATCTCGCGGAACACGTTCTCGACCTGTGGAACATAGCAGATGCCGCGCTTGACGATGCGATTAGGTGCCCAGCCGGTGATGTCCTCGCCGTCGAACACGATCTGCCCGCTGCGCACGATGAGCAGCCCGAAGATCGCCTTCATCGCGGTCGACTTGCCGGCGCCGTTCGGTCCGACGATGACCACGATCTCCTTCGGCGCGACCTCGATCGTGACGCTCTGCAGGATGTCGGCATCGCCATAGCCGCCGCGCACTTGGCGCATCGACAGCACCATGCTCATAGATCCTCCTTGCGGAGCTCTTCTTCGCGTTCTTCCTCGACATGGGTGTCGTGCGACGCTTCCTCGCGCGCGGCCGCGGTTTCGCCGAGATAGGCCTCCAGCACCCGCGGGTCGTTGCGTACCGTGTCGAAATCGCCCGCGATCAACACGCTGCCTTCGGCCATGCACACCACCGGGTGGCACAGCTTCTGGATCATCTCCATGTCGTGCTCGATCAGGATGAAGGTGTAGCCCCGCTCCCGGTTGAGGATCTGGATCTTCTCCTCGAGCTTGCGCAGCAGCGTGCGGTTGACGCCGGCCGCGGGCTCATCCAGCAGCACCAGCTTCGCGTCGGTCATCATCGTGCGGCCGAGCTCGAGCAGCTTCTTCTGGCCGCCGGACAGGTTGCCGGCGCGCTCGTAGGCGACGTGGGTGAGTTCGAGAAAGGCCAGCGTGTCCATGGCCAACTGCCTGACCTCTTCCTCGCGCTTGCGTACCGCGCCCCAACTGACCCAGTTGGCGAACAGATTTTCCCCGGGCTGGCCCGGTGGAACCATCATCAGGTTCTCCAGCGCAGTCAGGCGATGGAATTCATGCGGAATCTGGAAGGTCCGGACCAGGCCCTTGTGGAACAGCGCATCGGTCGACAACGCGGTGACGTCCTCGCCGAGGAAGCTGATCCGGCCCGCAGTGGGCTGAAGCGCGCCGGCGATGACGTTGAACAGCGTGGTCTTGCCTGCGCCGTTGGGCCCGACCAGGCCGAGGATCTCGCCCTGATTGACCTTGAAGGAACAACCGTTGACCGCGTGGAAACCGCCGAACGCCTTGACGATGTTGTCGAGTTCGAGCATGCCGTTCTCAGTCACGAAGTAGTCCCATTGTCCCCTGAGTGCCCCGGTGCGCGCGATCACGCAAACGCCTCCGGGGGGTGCCCCGCCCGGAGGGAAATTCACGCTGCCGATATATTGAGGGCCAAAGTATCCGATAGGCGATATTCCGGAAAGTCAGGGATAACCCCAGTGACATTGCGAACCGGTGCGCCCCGTCCGGATCACGCCGGCTTGCGGGGTGGATCGTGTTGCTCCGCGTGCGTCTCTGATGATCCGGTGGGTTCGGCCTCACCGGTTGGCGTTACGCCAGTCTCGCGCGTCGCGTCTTCATCGCCGGGTTCGTCCTGCCTGGGTTCGATTTCACCATCGTTCGCGATCGATTCGGGCGCTTGAATCCCGGGCGTTCCGACCGGCGTTTCGATTGGGTGTGCGGCTACACCGATCGCTTCCGGATCCGGTTCGACGCCATCTTCGGCGGTGGCGCCCGCATCGCCGTGCCCGGCATCGTCGGACACGGTTTCGAGCCGGTGTTCCTCCACCGCCGCCGCCATCTCCATCGCGGTCGCCGCGGTCCTGACCATCGGCACGAACTGGGCGGGCTCCTCGACGATCTCGTCCTTACGTTGACGCGCCTGCAGGACGACGTACAGCCCAAGCGGCCCCAGCACCGCAGCGAAGAACAAGGGCATCGCCGCGGCGCCGCCCAGGCCCATCAGCAATCCGGCCAGACTGGGACCGACCATCGCGCCCAGCCCGTGCAGCAGCAGCACGCCGGCATTGCCGGACAGAATATCATCGTGCGATAAATGATCGACGAGGTGGGCGACCACGATCGGGTAGATCGCGAACGCCATGCCGCCGTACACGAACGCGGCTGCCAGCAGCGCCTGCATGTGCGCACCGAATGCGGCCATCAGCACGCCCGCGATCGCCGCGCCGCCGGAGGCGAGCGCGAGCGCATAACGGCGGTCGACCCGGTCGGAGAGACGACCCAGCGGCAGCTGCAGCAGGCCGCCGCCGACGATCGCGATCGTCATCAGCAACGCGACCCCGCTCGCATCCATGCCCAGGCGGGTCGCATACAGCGGACCCATGCTCCAGAAAGTGCCCATCGTGAGGCCAGAGGCCACCGCGCCGACCACCGCGGCCGGCGCGGCCGACCACAGACGCGCAATGGTCAGTCGTGGCACCGTGGACACCAGCGGCTGGGGCAGCCGGGTGGAGGCGACCGGCAGCACTGACAGACACACCATGATCGCGGCGATCGAGAACAGTACGAAGGTGGCTGGCGACGCCAAATGCAGGAACTGCTGCGCGGTCGCCAGCGCGGCCATGTTGACCACCATATAGAACGCGAAGATCTGCCCGCGTCGCTCGGCGGCGGTCTGCGTGTTGAGCCAGCTCTCGATCACGGTATAGAAACCCACCAGCGCGATGCCGGTGAGCAGGCGCAGACCGATCCAGACCCAGGGGTGCACGATCAGCGAGTGCACCAGCACGATCGCGGCGATGCCGGCGGCAAAGAAGTTGAAAGCCCGGATGTGACCCATTCGCCGGATCAGCGGCGGCACGACATAGGTGCCGACGAAGAATCCGAGGAAATAGGCGGAGCCCATCAGACCCAGAACCTGGTCGCTGTATCCCTCCAGACTGCCCCGCAGCGCGATCAGCGTGCTGAGGAGTCCGTTGCCGAGCAGCAGCAGCGCGGTTCCGATCATCAGCGAACCGATCGGGAGAATATGTGGAAGCATGGGACAAGTAGAACGCAAAAGCCGCCCCACTGCCAAGTCTCGAAGCCCGCCTCATCGGCACCCCCGGCGACCAATGGACCGGACAGATCGCGTGCGACGAGTCCGTGCGGTTTATTTGCTCCCTGCACGGACAGCCGCGCGGACTTGAACAGTTTCCGGCCCCGCGCTATCGTTCAATGCCATGAAAACCGCGCCTGCAGGCGCCTCGGCAGCAGTGAGCACTCCGACCCCTCCCAAACTCCGCTCCTTTCCGGATCGCCTCCGCCAGATCACCCTCTTCGAGGTGGGTGGGCTGGCCTTGATCACGCCGCCGTTCGCTTGGGCGAGCGGGGTGCCGGTCAGCGAGTCGATCGGCCTGCTGGCCCTGCTCGCGCTGATCGCCGCGATCTGGAACGGCTGTTACAACACCTGCTTCGACTGGGTGGACGGCCGTATGAGCGGGCGGGCCGCCGATCGTCGTCCGGTACGCCTGCGTGCGGTACACGCGGTCGGTTTCGAATCCGGTCTGTTGCTGATGAGCCTGCCGGTCATCATGTGGTGGACCGGCATGGGTTTCGTCGAGGCCCTGATCGCCGATCTCGCGCTCGCATCCGCTTATGTGGCCTACGCTTTCGGGTTCAACCTGGCTTACGACCGGATGTTCCCGATCGGGGTGCGCGTGCTCAATGCCGACTGAGCCGGAATCCGTTCCGCCGATCCGGACCGCTGTCGACCTCACCCCGCTGAACACCTTCGGCCTGCGTGCCCGCGCAACACGGCTGGTCGTAATCGAGCGCGCCGAGCAGCTGCGGTCGCTGATCGCGCGACCCGGGTGGGCCGAGCAGGCCAGGCTGGTGCTGGGCGGCGGCAGCAACCTCGTACTGACGGGGGATTTCCCGGGCCTGGTGATCAAGGTCGAGATTGCGGGCCGCGCGCTGGTCGACGAGGATGCCGAAGCGCGCTACGTGCGCGCCGGGGCCGGCGAGAACTGGCACGCGTTCGTGCGCTGGACACTGGCGCAGGGCTGGGGCGGACTCGAGAATCTGTCGCTGATTCCGGGTACCGTGGGTGCTTCGCCGATCCAGAACATCGGCGCCTACGGCGTCGAACTCGAGGAGCGTTTCCACTCACTGGACGCGATCTCGTTCGAGGATGGGCGGATGCGCCGTTTCGAACGTGCCGATTGCGCGTTCGGCTACCGCGACAGCGTGTTCAAGCACGCCGAGGCGGGGCGCTGGGTGATCGTGTCGGTGACCTTTCGCCTGCCCCGACGCTGGCAGGCGATCACCGGCTATGGCGAGCTCGCGCGCGAGCTGGAAGGCGCGACCGACGACGATCCGACGGCGCAACAGGTTTCCGACGCGGTGATCGCGATTCGTCGTCGCAAATTGCCGGATCCGGCCGAGATCGGCAATGCGGGCAGCTTCTTCAAGAATCCGATCGTGGCCCCGGACCTGTTCGAGGCGCTGATCGCGCAGAATCCGGCGATGCCGCACTACATGCAGCCCGACGGCAGCATCAAGCTCGCCGCCGGCTGGCTGATCGACGCGTGCGGCTGGAAGGGCCGGAACCTGGGACCGGTGGGTTGCTTCGAGCGTCAGGCGCTGGTGCTGGTCAACCGGGGTGGTGCCTGCGGTGCCGATGTGCTGCGCATCGCATCCGCGATCCAGCATGACGTGGAACGGCGATTCGGACTGCGGCTGGAGCCGGAACCGGTCTTAATCTGATGATTCATTGCCGGGGCATGCACGCTCTCAGGAATCGTTCCCACAGCGTGGTCGGTGCGGTGGTGCAGGCTCCGACGGCCACTGTTGCGGCGTGCCGCACCTGAGCGGGCCCGGGCGACGGCCCGCCCGCTGACGACTGGCCGCTCATATAGGCCTCGTATTCCGCCCGGCTCATCGTGTCCAGGTCCCAGTGCGAGGTATGCCTGAGCTTGACCTCGTCCTGATAGATCTTCATGCGTTTCGTGTTGGTGTTCACGTTGCTGCGCTCCTGTGGCGACCTGCGATAGACCGCGCGACACTGGAAGACGTTCCGTTATCGCACTACCGATGAGGCTGTCGAAGCCGAATTCGCCGCGCGAACGCGGGTCGGCCGACTATGCTGGAAAGGTCGTCAGTGCGCTTAACAGGGAGAACTCCGCCATGAAACCACTCACCCCGCTGCGTTCCGTCGCGATCCTTGGGCTTCTCGCGTTGATCGGACTGGTCTCGGCCGTTTTCGTGCTGCCACAACCGGTCGGCGCCCAGCCCAGTCCGCAACCGCAGGCGTGCGCCTGCTCCGAGGGGGTCAATCTGGGCACCGCCAACGCCCCTGTCATGATCAGAAACTGCCAGTGCGGTTCGATGAACTGCGTCGTCGTCGTGAGTTCGGGTCAGCTGCAGTGCACGCGCTGATCGCCGTCCACCCGGAGTCCGCCGGAATGCGGCTCGTCTGCGCGTCCGCTTCGCGTCGATGTACGAAAAAACCGCCGTTGTTCTGGATATTGTCAGACAAATCTTTACCGCATTAGGACAGGGGGTGCGCACGCCGGTGCTTATATCAGATTGATTTGACAAGCTTATGAAATATCGTGACTTTTCTGTGCCGCGTCGTATGGGTTTACCTTGATTGCGAGCCATGGGGGCTGTCGTTACCCTCAACCTTCGCAATTTGCCTTTGCCGCTCACATTCACAACTGAAGGAAGGAGACACACACGATGAAAAAGACTCTTGGCGCGATGCTCTTGACGACCTCGCTCGCTGTCGCAGCGCCGGCGTCGGCCGATTTCGACCGCGTTCGCTGGCAGGTTCCGATGTCGTTCGCATCCTCCCTGACCGCGCTGGGCGACACGATGCCTTGGGTGGCCGATCGTCTCCGTGAGGTCAGTGATGGTCGCGTCAATCTGCAGGTGGTTGAGCCTGGCGCCTTGATCCCCGCACTGTCGGTATTCGAGAACGTCAGCAGCGGCAACATTACCGCCGGTTATTCCTGGATGGGTTACGAGTGGGGTCAACTGCCGGTGGCGGCTTTGTTCGGCGCGACTCCGTTCGGTCTCGAATCGAACGAATTCGTTGCGTGGATGTACTTCCATGGCGGTGACGAACTGTTGAAGGAGGCGTTTGCGCCGTCCAAGGTCTATCCGATCCTGTGCGGCACGATCAGCCCGGAAGCGGCCGGCTGGTTTCGCCAGAACATCACGTCGGTCGATCAGTTCAAGGGCATGAAATTCCGTGCGGCCGGCGTGGGCGGCGAGATCATGGCCGAGTTCGGCAAGTCGGTGACGATGCTGCCAGGCGGCGAACTGTATCAGGCGCTCGAAACCGGCGTGCTCGACGCGACAGAGTTCTCGCTCCCGACCGTCGACGAGCAACTCGGGTTTTCGCAGGTTGCCAAGTTTTACGCGTTGCCGGGCTGGCATCAACCCTCCACGAACCAGTACCTGTATGTGGGCCTGGACGAGTGGAACAAGCTCAATGCCCAGACCAAGGCGCTGATCGAAAATACCTGCATGGCGGGCAACATGTACGCCGTGGCGCGTGCCGAGGCGCTGCAGGGCGCGGCACTGAAGCGCTTCCAGGAACAGGGCGTGACGCTGGTGCAATACAACGACGAGATCCTGAACGCGTTCAAGGAAGCGACCGACAAGGTCATGGAGCGCCGTTCCGCGGCCGATCCGATTTGGGCCAAGGTCTACAGTTCGATGAAGGCGTTCCAGGCCGAGCATTCCACGTGGAAGGCGCTGGGCTATCTGCCGCGTGATTTCGGCATGAAGTGATCGCGTCATAACGCGATTGAAGCGGCCCCGGAAACCAGATAACGGCGATACATATGGCTGAAGTGCATATCGAGCTCGACAAGATCGAGGAAGCGGTCACGCACAGTTCGACCGCTGTTCAATATCCACGTACCCTTCCTTCGGACATTCTCGAGGGGATCGTCGAATTCTTCGGCAAGCTGTTTTCCTGGATCTGGGTGCCGCTGATGTTGCTGGTTGTAGGCAACGTCATTCTCCGATACGCCATCGGTACCAACTACATCGCGCTCGAGGAGTTTCAGTGGCATCTTTATGCTGCTGGATTCATGATCGCGCTGTCGTACTGCTTCATTCATGACGGGCACGTGCGGGTCGATGTCCTTGCCGAGCGCCTCAGGCCGCGTACCCGTGCGTCGATCGAACTCATCGGAACGGTGGTGTTCTTTCTCCCGTTCTGTTACTTCATCCTCGAATACGCGTGGCCTTTCGTGCTGCGCTCATACACCATCAACGAGATTTCCGCGGCACCGGGCGGCCTGCCGATGCGCTGGATCATCAAGTCCTTCATCATCTGCGCCTTCGTGCTGCTCGCGATGGCCGGTGTGGCGAGGTTGATACGGGCGTTTTCATTGATCACGGGCTTCCCGCGCGCGCGGATTCGCTGACGCGGGGGTCCCGACGACCCCAAGCACACAACGCAAGATCGAAAGATCGCCTGCAGGCGGCGACAGCGACCTCACCAGGATAGGAGCCGGTTCGTGTTCGAGGCTAACGAAATTCTTGTAATGGCGATGCTGGCCAGCTTCATCCTGCTCATTTTCACCGGTTACCCGGTGGCTTGGCTGCTCGCAGGCATTTCAGTGTTCTTCAGCGTCGGCGCCATCCTGCTGTCGGAGTATTTCGATGTCGATACCTACTTCCTGACCGACTGGCGCATCTTCGGCGTCATGGTTCAGCGCATCTACGCCCAGATGACCAACTGGGTGCTGGTCGCGTTGCCGATGTTCATCTTCATGGGTCTGATGCTGGATCGTTCCGGTGTGGCCGAGCGCCTGATGCTGAGCTTCATCAAGCTGTTCGGACGATTCCGCGGGGGGCTCGGCGTGGCGGTGGTCATGATCGGCATCCTGCTCGCTGCCTCGACCGGCATCGTCGGCGCGTCGGTGGTCTTGCTGGCGATGTTGTCTATCCCAGTGATGCTGGAGCAGAAATACTCGCCCGCGTTCGCCAGCGGTGTGGTTGCATCGGCCGGTACGCTCGGCATCCTGATCCCGCCCAGCATCATGCTGATCATCATGGCCGACCAGTTGTCGATGTCGGTCGGCAATCTGTTCATGGGCGCGTTGATCCCGGGCGTGATGCTCGGACTGATGTACATCGCCTATGTCGTGATTGCCGCGATCGTAAATCCCAAGCTGGCGCAACCGCCCAAGGATCTGCCTCCGATCACCTTCGGTCTCATCAAGGAAGTCCTGATCGCGGTGATCCCACCGCTCGGTCTGATTCTGGCAGTGCTCGGTTCGATCTTCTTCGGCATCGCGACGCCGACCGAGGCAGCCGGCGTCGGCGCGCTCGGCGCGACCGTCCTGGCCGCGATGAACAAGAAGCTGAATTTCGAGGTCCTGAAGGACGTGTGCCAGAAGACCTCGCTGACCACTGCCTTCGTGTTCGGGATCTTCCTCGGTGCGACCGCCTTCGCCGTGGTGCTGCGCTCCCTCGGTGGAGACGAATTCATTGCCGGTTTGCTGCAGGGGATCCCGCTGCCACCGGCGGGCATCGTGATCGTGATCCTGCTGATCGGCTTCGTTGCAGGCTTCTTCCTCGACTGGCTCGAGATCAGCCTGATTCTGCTGCCGCTGGTCGGCCCAGTCGTGATCGGACTCGGCTACGATCCGATCTGGTTCGTGGTGCTGTTCGCGATGATGCTGCAGACCTCGTTCCTGACGCCGCCAGTCGGCTTCTCGCTGTTCTACCTCAAGGGGGTGGTACCGCCGCAGATCAAGACCAAGCACATCTACATGGGCGTGATCCCGTTCATCATCCTCCAGATGCTCGCGGTGGCGATCGTGTTCGTGTGGGAGGACCTGGTCCTGTGGCTGCCCAAGTTCATGTACGGCTGAACCCTGGCCGAGCCTGAATGAAATCGGCCAGCTTGTACTGCGCAAACCGGCCGATTCCTGCCGGGGCCGGGGCCGGGTCCGTGCCCGGGGGCAGGGCGCATTCCGGACGCGTCCGACCTGGACGAGCCGCGAACCTCAGCTCCGCCTTCTGTCCTCACGAATCATCGCCGCGCCCCGCTCGGCGATCATGATGGTCGGCGAACTGGTGTTGCCCGATGTGATCGTCGGCATCACCGACGCATCGACGATGCGCAGACCGTTCAGCCCGTAGGCGCGCAATCGGCTGTCCACCACGGCTTGCAGATCCTCGCGAAGGCCCATCCTGCAGGTGCCGACCGGATGGAAGATCGTGGTGCCGATGTTGCCTGCGGCCTCGATCAGTTTGTCGTCCGTGTCGAAGGCCGCGCCGGGCAGGTGCTCGGTGGGACGGTAGGGCGCCAGCGCCGGTTGCGACGCGATCTTGCGGGTCAGCCGGATCGCACGGGCTGCCTTGACGCGATCGGCCTCGTCGCTCAGATAGCAGGGCGCGATCCGCGGTGCGCTGGCCGGATCGCGGTCGCGGATCTTCATCCAGCCGCGCGACTTCGGACGCAGATCACAGACGCTGGCGGTGAAGGCAGGGAAGGTGTGCAGCGGGTCGCCGAACTTGTCCAGCGACAGCGGCTGCACATGGTATTCGAGATCCGGCGTGGCTTCCGCATCGCTCGAATGGGCGAACAAGCCAAGCTGGCTGGGGGCCATCGTCAGCGGTCCGCGACGGAACAGCGCGTACTCCAGGCCCATCATCGCCTTGCCCCACAGGCTGTTGGCCTGCTTGTTGAGCGTCTTGATGCCCTGAACCTTGAACACGCTGCGCAACTGCAGGTGATCCTGCAGGTTGTGGCCGACCCCGGGCAGTGCATGCGCGACCGTGATGCCCATTTCCTGCAGGAAGATCGGCTCACCGATGCCGGAACGCTGCAGGATCGCCGGTGACCCGAGCGAGCCGGCGGCCAGCACCGTCTCGATGCGGCTACGGGCGACGCAACGCTCGCCGTCGACGATGAACTGGATCCCGGTGATCCGGCGGCCATCGAGCGTCAGCTTGTCACTCATGGCGCTGGTCACGACCTTGAGATTGGGTCGATGTGCGATCGGGTGCAGGAAGGCCTTGGACGCGTTCCAGCGAACGCCCTTTTTCTGGTTGACCTCGAACTGGCTGCTGCCGAAGTTGTTCCCGCCGTTGAAGTCCGGAGTCGCGGGCACGCCGGCCTGGTTCGCCGCTTCGGCGAAGCGGTCGAGGATGTCCCAGCGCAGGCGCTGCTGCTCCACCCGCCATTCATTACCCGCGCCATGCAACTCGCTGGAACCCCGCCAGTGATCCTCACAGCCCTTGAACACCGGCAACACCTTGTCCCAGGACCAGTCCGGGTCGCCTGTGATCTGGGCCCATTCGTCGTAGTCGCGCGCCTGGCCGCGCATGTAGATCATCGCGTTGATCGACGTGCTGCCGCCCAAACCCTTGCCGCGCGCATAAATGATCGAACGGCCGTTGAGGCCCGGTTCCGGCTCGGTCCTGTAGCACCAGTCGGTGCGCGGATTGTTGATGCAGAACAGGTAACCGACCGGAATGTGGATCCAGATCCAGTCGTCCTTGCCACCGGCCTCCAGCAACAGCACGGTGACCTCGGGGTCGGCGGACAGGCGGTTGGCAAGCACGCAGCCGGCCGCGCCGGCGCCGACGATGATGTAGTCGAACTCGCCGAAATCCTTCATGACGGTCGGCAGCCGGCTCATTTGTTCACCGGCATCACGAATTCGGGCCCCTTGGAGGTGCTGTCCGGCCAGCGCTGCATCACGCTCTTGTAGCGGGTGTAGAAGCGAACCCCCTCCTCGCCGTAGCTGTGGTGATCGCCGAACAGGCTCTGCTTCCAGCCACCGAAGGAGTGCCAGGCCATCGGCACCGGAATCGGCACGTTGATGCCGACCATGCCGATCTGCACACTCTGCACGAAGGCCTGTGCGGTGCCGCCGTCGCGCGTGAAGCAGGCCACGCCGTTGCCGTAGGTATGCTTGTTGATCAGATCGACCGCCTCGGCGAAGGTGTCGACCCGAACGACCGACAGCACCGGTCCGAAAATCTCCTCCTCGTAGATGCTCATGCCGGGCTTCACGTCGTCGAACAGCGTCGCGCCGAGGAAGAAGCCATGCTCGCGCCCGGGTACGGTCAGGCCACGCCCGTCCAGCACCAGTCTGGCGCCCGCGCGCACGCCGGCATCGATATAGCCTTCGATGCGGTCCTTCGCGGCGGCGGTCACCACCGGTCCCATGTCCGCGCCGGGGGCCTCACCATCATCGATGCTGAGTCTGCGCGCGCGCTCGACGACCTTCTCGATCAATGCGTCGGCGATGTCGCCGACCGCGACCGCGACCGAGATCGCCATGCACCGCTCTCCGGCCGACCCGTAGGCCGAGCCGATCAGCGCGTCGGCGGCCTGGTCCAGATCGGCGTCCGGCATCACCACCATGTGGTTCTTGGCACCACCGAGCGCCTGCGCGCGCTTGCCGTTCCTGGCCGCGGTTTCGTAGATGTAGCGCGCGATCGCGGTCGAGCCGACGAAGCTCACCGCCTGCACGTCAGGGTGGGCGAGCAGGCCGTCGACCGCGACCTTGTCGCCCTGCAGCACGCTGAACACGCCGTCGGGCAGGCCCGCCTCGCGGAACAGCTCGGCGGTCAGCACGGACGGGGACGGATCGCGCTCGGACGGCTTCAGGATGAAGCTGTTGCCACATGCGATCGCGACCGGCGCCATCCACATCGGCACCATGAACGGAAAGTTGAACGGGGTGATGCCGGCGGTCACGCCCAGCGGCATGCGCTGACTCCAGTTGCTGATGT
Source organism: Denitraticella aggregata (assembly GCF_048158365.1). Lineage (NCBI taxonomy): Bacteria > Pseudomonadati > Pseudomonadota > Betaproteobacteria > Rhodocyclales > Zoogloeaceae > Denitraticella > Denitraticella aggregata. The sequence goes on from NZ_JBLLNL010000014.1 coordinate 48,286, forward strand.
TGCCGCCCACGTTGTCCGAATACTGGCCATTGAGCAGGTGCGGGATGCCGCACGCGAATTCGATGACCTCGAGTCCGCGCTGCACCTCGCCCTGCGCGTCCGGGAAAGTCTTGCCATGTTCGCGTGTGATCAGCCGCGCGATGTCCTTGCTGTAACGTTCGACCAGTTCCTGCATGCGGAACAGGATCTTGGCCCGGCGCTGCGGCGTGGTCGCCGCCCAGCCCGGAAAGGCCTTGCGTGCGGCCGCTACTGCGGCATCGACATCGGCGGTAGACGCCAGCGCGACCTTGCGTGCAACCGCGCCGAGGGCGGGGTCGAACACGTCGGCACTGCGTTCACCCGTTCCGGGCGTCACGTTGCCGTCGATCCAGTGAGGGATCAGCTCCGGGGCGTTGGTGTAAGTCAGACTCATATCGTCGATCCTCGTGGTGTGGGGTTGGGAGACGGCATGGCCGATCATCCAGGTGCGGTCTGCATTCGGAGATTCCGCCCGCTCCGTTGGCCTCATCCGGTCGGCGGGGGATGTCTCCGGCAGCGCTGCAAGCTCGATTTATAGCCCTTGACCCGGCAAGGGTCCAATGAGTTATTCTTGTCCGAGATATAAGAGAGACTCATAAAAGAATGGACTACTCGGCACTGCGTGCCTTCGTCACCGTCGCCCGCGAGGGCAATCTCACCCGGGCGGCGGAGCGACTCTTTCTGACTCAGCCCGCGCTGAGCCTGCAGATCAAGAAACTGCAGGGCGAGGTGGACCTGGTGCTGTTCGAGCGCACGTCACGCGGCATGCGTCTGACCGACGCGGGGCGCAAACTGCTGCCGGCGGCCGAGCGGGCGCTGAACGCGATGGCCGAGTTCGGTGCCACCGCGAACAACCTGAAGGGGCAGATCAGCGGTCGTTTGCGGCTGGGCACCATCGTGGATCCCGAGTTCCTGCGTCTGGGCGCGTTCCTGGGCCTGCTCGCCGACCGCCATCCGGGCCTCGCCTTCGAACTGCGGCACGGCATGTCGGGCGCGATGGCACGCGAGGTCGAACTGGGCACGCTGGACGTGTCCTATGCGCTCGGCTTTCCGGGTCTGCCCGAACTGCGCGATCGCTTCCACGCGATCACGCTGACCCGCTTCACCTATCGCGTCGTCGCCCCGCCCGGCTGGGGGGCGCAGGTGCGGGGCAAGGGCTGGCGCGAACTGGCCGCGCTGCCGTGGATCGCGACGCCGCCCGAATCGGTCCACCATCGGCTGCTGGAGCGGGTGTTCAGCGCCGAGGGCGTGCAGCCGAATGCGGTCGCGCGGGTCGATCTCGAGCCGTCCATGCTGGACCTGGTCAAGTCCGGCGTCGCGCTCGCGCTCGCACGCGACAGCCTGGCCCTGCGCGCCGCGCACGCGGAAGGCGTCGTGATCGCCGATGCCGTGTCGCTCGAGGCCGAACTCGGCTTCATCGCACTGAAGAACCGTAGCAGCGAATCGGCGATCGCCGCCGCGCTCGACGCGATGGCCGAAGTGTGGCCCGCCGACGCGCGGGGGTGAGCGTTCCGTGGCGCAACTGCGGATGGACGCCGGTCATCCGGTTGTTCTCATTCAGGAGTCAACAGAACGACTCGTACTGCACGCGCTCCGCCGCGATCCCGAGCCGGCTTGTGGCGGCACGCACGGCCTTGATCAATGCGACCGGACCGCACACATAGAACACCGCATCGTCGGCCGCGTGCTGCAGCACCTCGACGACGTCGATCCGCCGGTGGCCCGGCACGCGACTGAAATAGGTGAAACAGTGGCTCGTGAGTTCGGCGGCGAGCCGGTCGTGATAGGCCATGTCGTCTGGGGGCCGGGCCGTGTAATGCAGCTCGAACGGCACGTTGCGCCGCCGCAGGGCCTCGGCCATGGCCTTGATCGGCATGATGCCGACGCCGCCGGCAATCAGCACGGCGGGGCGGGAATCGGCGTGTAGCGGAAAGTGATTGATCGGTGGCGCGACGCGCAGCTGCGTGCCGATCCGCCAGGTCTCGTGGATCGCCTGCGAGCCGCCGCGTCCGTCGTGCTCGCGGAGCACGGCGCTCTCGTACATGGTGCGACATCCGGGATCCGTCACGAGCGAATACTGCCGTGTGACCACCGATCCTTCAGCGAGGCGCACCGGCACTTCGAGGTGCGCACCGGCCTCCGTCGGGGGCAGCTCGCGCCAGTCGTCGGCGCGCAGTTCATAGGCGCGGATGCGCGGGGTCAATTGGCGGACGCCGGTGACGGTGAGCGAAAGTGCGCCGTTGCCGATCGGTTCCTCGGTCCGCGCGTCGCGCGGCGAGGCCTGTTCCGGCCGTTCCGCCGTGACCTGCTGGATCCGCCGCGCGACTTCGTCCTCCGTATAACGGGGCGTGATGTACTTCGGGCAGTTCCAGTCGAAGCCCTCGATGCGGATGACGATGCCGCGCTCGACGCGCGCGCGGTAGTGGGCATTGTCGAGGCGTGCCAGCAGTTCGGCATCGCCGTCCTCGTCGATCACCCGCGCTCGGCCGAGGACTTTCAGTCGGGTCTGCTGCGGGTAGTCCATCAGAAACAGGCTCACGCGGTCGTCCCCGGCAAGGTTACCCACCGACACATACTGCCGGTTTCCGGCAAAGTCGGCGTACCCGATCGTGCCGGCATCGAGCACCTTGAGGAAGTCGACCGGACCGCCGCGATGCTGACGGCATCCGGCATGCGAAGCGCACCGTCACCTTCGAGACCGACCTCGAGAATTCGAAGCCGATCAGCCTGCCGGCGTGGCGAGGCCGGCCATTCCTGGAGAAGCGCGCGGAGCACGCCGCGTCGCTGCTCGACAGCCAGTTGTAGCGACGCCGAGGCCGGTCACCGATGACTGTGTGGGACGATGCCTTTGATTCGGCACCATGCGATTCTCGTCGATGCCTGGGTCGGCCGGCTCGCAATGGAACACGGCGCGATAAGTTTCGCGCCGTGCAGTATCGTCCTTGGTCATCCGCCGGTTGAGCGGGTGGGACGAAAGCGGGGGAGTCTCACGATGTTACAGGCGCGTGTCATCCAGATGCTGCGTCGTCCCGTAGTAGGAGTGGATTCCCTTGCTCCAGGACGGGTCACCCATGTCGGGCCAATGGTCCTTGTCGAAGCCCGGCGCATCCTTGAGGCGATCCTTCTCGACGTACAGCACGAAGCGCTTGTTCTCCGGATCGAGCGTCAAGGCGTTCCATGGCACCGCGAAGAGCTTTTCGCCCATGCCTAGGAAACCGCCATAGGACAGCACCGCATAGGCCACCCGGCCGCTGCGCATGTCGAGCATGATTTCCTTGATCTCGCCGAGATCTTCGCCCTTGTGATTGTAGACGTCGTCTCCGGAGAGACTGCCTGCGCTCATCATGGCCGGTCCGGCCTTGATGCCGGCCTTGTCGCTGTTGGTGTATGTCATGGTTAAGCCTTTTTCATTGTGGTTCGTGCCGTCCGCTGGGCGGAGCGCAATCGCGCATCGCCGATTTCGGACGTGATAAGGATGTACGGGGTCTCACGCCGGGTCGGTACGGCGGCGCACATGGGCACCCGGCGGGAACGTGGGTTTGCTTCATGTGCGCCATCGTACCGACCTTGCCAGCCAGTGCGACTAACCTTGCACGGTCAATTCCGGATGCGATCGCCGCCCGCTTTCGGCGGCATAGGCCGCACCCATTCGAACCCGATTAAGGAAATATGATGAAGAACCCCTGGACCAAGAAGAACCCGCTCATGAGCATGTGGCTAAGCGCGGCCAACAGCATGATCGGCCAGGCTCGCGGCCAGGCCACGGCCACGGTCAAGCGCGAATCAGCCAAGGCCGTGACCGCCGCGACGAACGAGGGCGTGAAGCAGGTCACCGACTTCTGGACGACTGTGCTGACCCCGCCCAAGGCACCGCGCAAAGCCCGCACGCGCAAGCAGCGCTGATGCTTCCCTGGTGGCTATCGGGACGTTCCGATGCCGGGAAAGGGTCAGCGCTGCTTGCGTGACTTCCTGTGTGCGCATCTCGGGAATAGCATCCTGCGCACCTGTTCCATAATGCTATGAGTCGCTGGTCAGAGGCCGGTGCTTTCGGTTACCTGGCGGCTCGGTCGCGGGATGGATGAGGAGAAAACGCATGGTTAGTCTGTACGATCGCCTGGGGGGCGCGTCTGCGGTGGACGCCGCGGTCGACCTGTTCTACGCCAAGGTGCTCGCCGATGCCCGCATCCGGCACCTGTTCATGAACACCGACATCGATCTGTTACGCCGCCATCAGAAGGATTTCCTGATGCTGGCCGTCGGCGGCGCCAGCGCCTACGACGGCAGAAGCATGCGCGCCGCGCACCAGGCACTGGTCGATACCAGAGGGCTGGACGAAACCCATTTCGACGCCGTGGTCGAGAACCTCGCCGAGGCCCTGACCGAACTGGGCATCGAAGAAGCCCTGATCGACGAGGTCGCCGATATCGCCGCGTCGATCAATGACGACGTGTTGTGTCGTTAGCCGACCAGCCATGACCGCACAGCCTCCTAGACCTTGCGCGCCGCAGCCGATCGCAATCGCGCAGGATTACATGGCGAGCTTGAAGCGGATCTGCTCGATTCCCGCTTCTGCGCACGCGTCGTCCATCTCGCCGGACGGGGCGCCCGAGACGCCGATGCCGCCGACCAGCGAACCCGCCTGCTCGATCATCACGCCGCCGCCCAGCGCGACCACGCGTGGCAGATTTCGAATGCCGCTTGCAGCCTCGCCCGCCTGCGTCATTGCGGCCAGTTCGGTGGTGTTGGTGCGAAAACTCACTGCGGTCCAGGCCTTGCCAATCGCAGTGTCGGGTGTATGTGGCCCGGCGAACTGGTCGCGCAGCATCACCTGCGGATTGCCGCCGCGATCGACCACCGCGACCGCAACCTGGGCACCGCGCTCGCGGCAATCGTTCAGGGCTGCCTGTGCCGCCTCGAGTGCCACTTCCGGGAGCAGGACCGGAATCGTGAACGTGGCGGTTTCGTCAGCCCACGCAGATGCCGTCGTGAAGGCCATGAGCGTTACCGCGATGAAAGACTTGGCGCGCATAATCGAATCCTCCTGATGGGTGGCGGGTTGGTGGTCGATCGGTACCTGCGGGATCGGCATTCACCGTGCGAAGGCCCATGCTAGCAGAAGGGCAGCCGGTTCCCCGTCGCGGGACCGACCAAACCGGGAAATGGCGAAATCGAGTATGGATCCGTCGGCCTGCAACATCGGGTGGCCGCGTGCTTCGTCGTCGCGCCGATACGCCCCGGGCGCCGCGCTCAGCCCATGCGTCGCTTCACGCCGACGCGCGTCCTTCGCGCGGCCATCATCGCGGGCGTCTCCAGGCTGGGGTCGCCGGCGATACAGGCCCTGGCCATCGGCAGCGCATCCAGTCCCCAGAAAAGCCGATCCCCGATCCTCAGCGTGGGCACGCCGAACATGCCGAGCTTAACGGCGGCCTCGGTGTTCGCCCTGAGCCGCGCCTTCACATCGGGCGCCGCGATTCGTTGTTGTGCATCGGGCACGCCCAGCGCGTCGATCAGCGCGCGCCAAACCGCAGGATCTTCGGGGTCGGCGCCGGTGGTCCACAACGCATCGAACACCGCCGAGACGACCGGCTGCGTGCTCCCGAGCGCGACGATGAGTCGCAGGTACTTCAACGGGTTGAACGGATGCGCATCCGGCATCAGGAACGGAATGCCGCGCGTCTGGGCAATCCAGGTGCACAGTTCGTAGGTGCACGTGCGCTTCGGCTCGATCTCGGCCGGCCCCTTGTTGTCATGCGCCTCGAGCAGGCCGGCGAACAGCACCGGATGAAGCCTCACCTCCACCGGCAGCGGTTCCCGGCGCAGCACCGCGTCGAGCAGGTAAGCATAAGGGGAGACCACGTCGAAATAGAGGTCGGCATGCGTCGGGCTCGGGGTCGGGTCGGAGTGGGTCATGGATGTTGTGCCTCGAGAAAACGCAGCCGCGCGGCGGATGGATTTGGCAAGTCCATTGGGGCGTAATGCAGCTTAACGCGGAACGGGTGGCCCGGGTTACCCCTTGGAGGGATTGCGGACGGTCAGCCGATCGAGCATCAGATTCTTGTCGAAGAAGGCAAGGCGCATCGAGGCAGCGCTCCCGGTCTGCTTGGTGTGCCTCAAGCCGGTCGATGCGAAAATCTGCAGGAGACCGACCCCGCAACCGGTGCAGGCGCGTCAGCAGTTCGGCTGGCTGCGCCTTGCGCGACGTCCACCATTCTGGTGAACTGCTCTGCCTTTATTGCATTTTTTGATGACTCCCTGTTCACGTTTCGAACTTAACCTTCCCAACGTATGCACGTGTGACCAATGAAACCATCCGAAGCGCTTCAACGTTTCGAAGATAAGGTACGCAGAACACTTGCGCTTTACCCGGTGCGCAATCCACGCGTCTTCGGCTCCGTGCTGCACGGCACCGACGAAGACCATAGTGACCTTGACCTCCTCGTCGATGCAGCGCCAGGGGCCACGCTCTTTGACCTTGGCAAACTTGAGGTGTCCCTTGAGGAAATTCTCGGCGTGCCAGTGCACGTCGTCACGCCCGGTGACCTTCCTGCGCGTATCCGTCAGAGGGTGGTTTCCGAGGCTCGCACGCTGTAATTTGATCTGAGTGGGTTTGGCACATTCGAGAGCCAAGGCTCTCGGCCGGCGAGCTTCCCGGGTTGTCACGCTGTGGTTCATCCCCGCGCGAGCGGGGAACACTCCGGGAGCGCCTTCGCCACGCCGTCCAGGAACGGTTCATCCCCGCGCGAGCGGGGAACACGTTGATCGGGCTGAGTTCGCTCATCGCCAGCTCGGTTCATCCCCGCGCGAGCGGGGAACACTATCAGTCATCGATGATAATGGGGTGCGCGTACGGTTCATCCCCGCGCGAGCGGGGAACACTCGAAATGGCGCGCTCATTTTATGGGGCAAAGCGGTTCATCCCCGCGCGAGCGGGGAACACATCCCGGGCGCGTTCAGGACCGTGATCTCTTTCGGTTCATCCCCGCGCGAGCGGGGAACACCATGCAGAGGCCCCCCGAGTGACCCACGCCAGCGGTTCATCCCCGCGCGAGCGGGGAACACCATGCAGAGGCCCCCCGAGTGACCCACGCCAGCGGTTCATCCCCGCGCGAGCGGGGAACACCATGCAGAGGCCCCCCGAGTGACCCACGCCAGCGGTTCATCCCCGCGCGAGCGGGGAACACTCGATGACACCCATCCTATCGAGGTAGGGAAGCGGTTCATCCCCGCGCGAGCGGGGAACACACCTTGGCTTTTGGATATACCGCCAAAACCTTCGGTTCATCCCCGCGCGAGCGGGGAACACCACTTGATCTGCGTCCGCTTCCTTCACCCAGCCGGTTCATCCCCGCGCGAGCGGGGAACACGACGCAGACATTCTCGGCATCGACCCGGTTCGCGGTTCATCCCCGCGCGAGCGGGGAACACTAGTTCGCTGATTTGTTTGCGAACGCCATAACCGGTTCATCCCCGCGCGAGCGGGGAACACTCGAGCAAGGGCAGCAGATCGGAGGGGCCATCCGGTTCATCCCCGCGCGAGCGGGGAACACCGCGATCCGGCGCGGTGCGAAGATGCTCCAGGCGGTTCATCCCCGCGCGAGCGGGGAACACTGCGCCCAAGAGTTCACGGACAAAATCGAGAGCGGTTCATCCCCGCGCGAGCGGGGAACACAGGTGGTGATCCGCGCATGGGCCTCGCGCAAACGGTTCATCCCCGCGCGAGCGGGGAACACGATGCCGGTGAAGCTCAGGCCGCCCAGTGCGTCGGTTCATCCCCGCGCGAGCGGGGAACACAACGCACGGCTCGAATACGAATCCGGGCAGACCGGTTCATCCCCGCGCGAGCGGGGAACACATCAGGGCGCAACGGATCTCGGCACGCTGACACGGTTCATCCCCGCGCGAGCGGGGAACACGCGCGTGCTCATGGCTCTGAGGTGTCCGATAGCGGTTCATCCCCGCGCGAGCGGGGAACACGCCAGATACATAACACCGGTCAGAAACCCTTTCGGTTCATCCCCGCGCGAGCGGGGAACACACCGACCCTGTCTGGAAGATACGGCGTATCACCGGTTCATCCCCGCGCGAGCGGGGAACACTTGCGTGCAGTGCGTAGAAAACTCTTGCATGTCGGTTCATCCCCGCGCGAGCGGGGAACACTGTTCCGCACGGGGACGGTTTAAATGCAGTACCGGTTCATCCCCGCGCGAGCGGGGAACACATCCTCGTCTCGCTCGATGGGAAGCTTTTTCGCGGTTCATCCCCGCGCGAGCGGGGAACACGGCAAATAGACCACGTTCACGGTGTTCTCCCGTCGGTTCATCCCCGCGCGAGCGGGGAACACTTCGTCTCCGCAGGCACGATCAACTTCGGCAACGGTTCATCCCCGCGCGAGCGGGGAACACGCGAACAGTTTGGGGATGATCATGGGTGCGTCCTGGTTCATCCCCGCGCGAGCGGGGAACACTTGTCCCCGCTATCAAAGAACTTCAAGAGCGACGGTTCATCCCCGCGCGAGCGGGGAACACATGATTCATTCCTCATCAAGCGTGTGTCCCGTACGGTTCATCCCCGCGCGAGCGGGGAACACGCCATGCCGCGCCCCACCGGGCCATACCCTGCCGGTTCATCCCCGCGCGAGCGGGGAACACTCGCCGGCCTCGAGCCGGGAATCAGCCAAGAGCGGTTCATCCCCGCGCGAGCGGGGAACACGGCAGTATCAGCAGCCATGCGCATATCAATGGCGGTTCATCCCCGCGCGAGCGGGGAACACCATCTCGGTGCCGTAAGTGATGGTGAGTAACACGGTTCATCCCCGCGCGAGCGGGGAACACTTCTTCAACGCGCACGCTTCTGAGGATGCGGGCGGTTCATCCCCGCGCGAGCGGGGAACACGCTAACCCATTTGGCCAGTGTTCCACTTACTTGCGGTTCATCCCCGCGCGAGCGGGGAACACGGCATCTATGTGATCGGAAAGACCTACGCGTTCGGTTCATCCCCGCGCGAGCGGGGAACACCACATCGTCAGGCCGGCAACCTGTTCGTCGTACGGTTCATCCCCGCGCGAGCGGGGAACACTATCCTGTAGCTGACCCGCTCGCGCACGTTGTCCGGTTCATCCCCGCGCGAGCGGGGAACACTTCTCGCATCCCGCGCAGAGCGGGTCCGGTCCCGGTTCATCCCCGCGCGAGCGGGGAACACCTGGGGGTGTGACATGGCATCGCTCAATAAAATCGGTTCATCCCCGCGCGAGCGGGGAACACAAATCCAGCTTGCCGAACGCCTCTGGAAGCGCCGGTTCATCCCCGCGCGAGCGGGGAACACCTTCTTCGCCACAGACGCAGCACAGACCGTACCGGTTCATCCCCGCGCGAGCGGGGAACACGGTCGAACAAAACTGCCGCCGCGCTCAACAAACGGTTCATCCCCGCGCGAGCGGGGAACACCGCCCGTTTCCAAGTTTCTATTCGACATTTTGCGGTTCATCCCCGCGCGAGCGGGGAACACGGTTTTAGCGTAACGTTGGTATTCGGTCATAACGGTTCATCCCCGCGCGAGCGGGGAACACGTCGCCATGCTCAAGCCGGACCGCTTCGCCGCCGGTTCATCCCCGCGCGAGCGGGGAACACACGACAATCATGGCACTGATCGACCACACCAACGGTTCATCCCCGCGCGAGCGGGGAACACGTCGGTGAGACGGTCCAGTGCGCGGCGTCTAGCGGTTCATCCCCGCGCGAGCGGGGAACACGGGGTAATGCACTGCGCAGACACACGCTGTGCCGGTTCATCCCCGCGCGAGCGGGGAACACCGTGGTTCCCACGTTCAGCGCGAAATTCACCGACGGTTCATCCCCGCGCGAGCGGGGAACACATGTCGTTGAGCGACTTGGCGAACACGCCAGACGGTTCATCCCCGCGCGAGCGGGGAACACGGCTTCCGCATCGGCTTCGGCTTCCGCTTCGGCGGTTCATCCCCGCGCGAGCGGGGAACACGCCTGCTTCGCGGCAGCCTCGTGGGCGGCTAGCGGTTCATCCCCGCGCGAGCGGGGAACACGGAAGCGGGCCGGTAGCGAACCCGCTCAACAACGGTTCATCCCCGCGCGAGCGGGGAACACGTCCTAGATCGGCTGCATGCGCATGGCGGGTACGGTTCATCCCCGCGCGAGCGGGGAACACGAGATACCGGAAAACCCGCGCTATTCTATTTGCGGTTCATCCCCGCGCGAGCGGGGAACACGTTGCTGCGCTACACGAGGCCGGTCGCGTGAGCGGTTCATCCCCGCGCGAGCGGGGAACACCAAGTCGTTCGGATTTTCCTCGCAATAGCCACCGGTTCATCCCCGCGCGAGCGGGGAACACGCCCGTAAATCACCTTTCCCATGTCATCACCCCGGTTCATCCCCGCGCGAGCGGGGAACACCCCGGATGGTTCCAGCCATTGCGGGGTTTTTTCGGTTCATCCCCGCGCGAGCGGGGAACACGTACTCGTTGACGTATGGACTCGGTAAGTTGGCGGTTCATCCCCGCGCGAGCGGGGAACACCACGTATTCAACCTGCTGCGCCACCTCGGTAACGGTTCATCCCCGCGCGAGCGGGGAACACATACCCCGTTTGACGGTATGGACAGTTGCCGACGGTTCATCCCCGCGCGAGCGGGGAACACCAAAGCAGCCAGCCGCGCAAAAACTCGGAGGGCGGTTCATCCCCGCGCGAGCGGGGAACACATCGTCGCTCTAGGTTGGGTCGCGTATTCGTTCGGTTCATCCCCGCGCGAGCGGGGAACACGTCAGAGCGTGATTTGTCGCACTGATCTTTGACGGTTCATCCCCGCGCGAGCGGGGAACACTGCGGCACATGGGGGCGGTGCTATCTCTGAGACGGTTCATCCCCGCGCGAGCGGGGAACACCGTGTAGGGGCCGGCGCCCTCTTTCCGCCGGTCGGTTCATCCCCGCGCGAGCGGGGAACACTGACTGTTACAGGTTTCATGTTTGTTCTCCATCGGTTCATCCCCGCGCGAGCGGGGAACACCAGAAACCGACGCGTACCGGATCGCGCGCAAACGGTTCATCCCCGCGCGAGCGGGGAACACGTGTTTGACAACGAATCTAGCCATCCTGAAGGCGGTTCATCCCCGCGCGAGCGGGGAACACCAGCCGCCCTTCTATAAATAACACGGCATCGGCGGTTCATCCCCGCGCGAGCGGGGAACACCAATGGGCTTGTATCTCGGGGGTGCGCCTGGGCGGTTCATCCCCGCGCGAGCGGGGAACACGTCCGGCGCCCATCCGTTCAGCGCGACGATCACGGTTCATCCCCGCGCGAGCGGGGAACACTTGACCATCGCCTTGGCGCCCTCCGGGATGTACGGTTCATCCCCGCGCGAGCGGGGAACACGTTGAGGCTGTACTCGTTGCCGCTGGTCGATACGGTTCATCCCCGCGCGAGCGGGGAACACCCCGGCATGTACCAGATCGACCCGTCCTCGTTCGGTTCATCCCCGCGCGAGCGGGGAACACGCAAAACAACCTCCACACCCCTGATCGTATAACGGTTCATCCCCGCGCGAGCGGGGAACACGTTTGGCTCGACGGGGGTGGCGTGATGTCTGGCGGTTCATCCCCGCGCGAGCGGGGAACACTTTCGCGCTCCAGGTCCATTGTCTGCCCCAGGCGGTTCATCCCCGCGCGAGCGGGGAACACCGCGGCGCGCACGATCTCGGCCTTGCGATTCTCGGTTCATCCCCGCGCGAGCGGGGAACACTCCAACTGCTGCCAGTTCGGAAACAGTTCTGGCGGTTCATCCCCGCGCGAGCGGGGAACACGGTGATCATCGTGAAAGTACTAGTGCTGGGTGTGGTTCATCCCCGCGCGAGCGGGGAACACGTGATCACGGTCATCGACGACGGGGTGAGCGCCGGTTCATCCCCGCGCGAGCGGGGAACACCCAGCGCCGCACTTTACTACGCGCAACTGGACCGGTTCATCCCCGCGCGAGCGGGGAACACGCCCACCCAAAGATATTCAAAAAGGGATTAATCGGTTCATCCCCGCGCGAGCGGGGAACACGAGTCTGAAAGCGGAAAGCACATCAGGCACTCCGGTTCATCCCCGCGCGAGCGGGGAACACATGGAGCGCCTCGCAGGATACCTGCCGACCAGCGGTTCATCCCCGCGCGAGCGGGGAACACGCGGTAACGTCCATTTCATTCACTCCTAGTTTCGGTTCATCCCCGCGCGAGCGGGGAACACGGTGAAGAAGCGCCGGTAGTCCAAACCATGCCGCGGTTCATCCCCGCGCGAGCGGGGAACACGTCGCGCGCGGATGCGTCGAACTGCTGCCCGGCGGTTCATCCCCGCGCGAGCGGGGAACACATCACCGTCGTTTTGCGCGGTTCGAACTCGTACGGTTCATCCCCGCGCGAGCGGGGAACACATCGCCAGAAGGGGCGAAGCGCGTTTCGGGGTCGGTTCATCCCCGCGCGAGCGGGGAACACGGGAGAGGTCGAGAGCGCTCCTGCAAAACAGACGGTTCATCCCCGCGCGAGCGGGGAACACACGGGCATTCAGCTCTGCGATGTTTCCGTCAGCGGTTCATCCCCGCGCGAGCGGGGAACACACTTCTTTCATCTCCATGAAACTAAATGGATAAATGGTTACGTAAAATTCTACCGACGAATTGGCATGCCCAGGGCATTTCGTCCAAGTTGTTAAGGAGCGCCTTCGTTGGGTTCAGGATGGAAGCTCACAAGCCTCACGCCATCCCAGTCCGCCGGCATTCGGCGGTTGGCGCCAAGGGTCAGGAACTCGAATCCCGCTTCATTGTTGGTCCGCCACATCATGACCGCATTCCCGCTCTCGATGCCTTCCTCGACCTGCTGCCAGATATGCTCGCGCACCTTGTTCGAGTAGTTGCCGACGTAAACCCCGGCGCGTACCTCAAGCAACCAGACGGCCAGGCGGCCGCGCAGGCGCGGCGGGGCATTCTCAAGAACGATGACCAGCATCGCCGATGTTCTCGGGGTTGGGTATGGCCGGCCCGACGACGCCATCTGTGGAATCAGGCCGATTGATCTCTCCTGCCGAGAGCATGGTTTCGATATCCGGAATGATGCGCTCCAGCAGCTTGGTCTGGCGGAAGATGTCGCGGCAGGCCAGGCGTACCGAGCGTTCAGGGTTCTGGGGTTCGGATGCGGCCACCTTGAAGGCAGTGGGAACCACGGTTTCGAATTTGTAGATGTCCGCCACGTCGTAGACAAAGGACAGCGGCTTGCCGGTGTGGATGAAACCAACCGCCGGCGCATAGCCGGCGGCCAGCACGGCGGCTTCGGTAACTCCGTAGAGTGCAGCAGTGGCAGATGACAGGCAGCGGTTGGGTAGGTCGGATACGTCCCAGTCCTCGGGGTTGTAGTTGCGACCGGACCATTTCACGCCGAACTTTTGTGCCAGCAACTGATAGGTCTTGCGCACGCGAACGCCCTCGATGCCGCGCAACTGATCGACGCTGCGGCGCGCAGGCGGTTCTTCGCCGAAGCGCATCGCGTACATCTTGCGCACCACCTTGAGCCGCAGGCTTTCATCCAGCGCCAGGCGTGCCTGGTAAAGCAACCGGTCGGCACGCGCGCCACCGGGCTGGCCGGAGGAGTACAGGCGCACCCCCGCCTCTCCCACCCAAACCAGCAAGGTACCCACCCGCGCAGCAAGTGCGGCGGCCATGTGGGACACTCGCGTTCCCGGCTCCAGCATGATGCAGGCGACGCCGCCGACCGGGATGTGGGTGAGCACCGGCCGTACGCGGAAACCCTGTTGATCCACCACGACAAACGCACCGTCGACGACATCAATCTCGCCCTTCTCGACGAAGACGATGGACATGCGTTCCTTGATCGGAATGGGTTTGAGGGGTGGTAGCACGATCAGTCCTCGTTAGTCCTGCGCAGCGCGTCCCGGATCAACGCGTCCGACAATCGGTAGCCGAATTGATCGAGCGCCGCGAAGATCGGGCTCAATGGGCCGATTTGCCCTGCGATCCGGGCAGCAACCAGAACACCCACCGTACCGACGACGGGTATGCCAAGCCGCGACGCAACCCGCCGCGCCTTGCGTTCGTCGACCAGAACCGGCACAGAACGGCTTTGCGCCAGCAACAGCGCGGCCGACTCACCGGCATCCAGCAGGTGATTGGTTGCGAACTGCTCGGTATCCGGTACGGCGACTCGCGTAAAGAGGCCCGCTTCGCTCGCCGCAAGAATGGCCCGCGCCCCGGGGCGATCGTCGTAGCGGGTGCATTCGAGGAACACGGCATCCGGTACGAACACCGTCCCGAAGTAGTCTGGCAAGAGCGGCAGCAAACTCAGCCTCGCCAGCGCGATGAGAGGACCGCTATCCGCTACGACCATGTCTGGCGATGACTTCCAGTTCCGCGTCCAGTTCTTCAGGTGCGGTTCGGACGACGGTTATGCCCGCCGTCCCCGCCCGCTCGATGAAGGCTTCTATCCCAACCCCCGATAACTTGGCTGCCTGAGCAAGCGACAACGTATCGTCGTCGAACAGCTTCAGCGCCAGGCTGACCCGCACGCCGCTCTCCAGCAGCGCATCGTCAAATGGCACCGCGACGAAGACCGGGTTGCCGTGCTTGGTGATGACAGAAAGCTGTCCTTGCTCCGCACCGCGAATGAGCTCGCCCGTGCGCTCGCGCAGGTCTCGTACGGTAAAGGTTTCCATGGTGGTAGCCCTGGTGATTTGTGCCATCAAACGATAGCACAAATCACGTTGCGGGACGAACCAGCAGCAAACCGCAACCGAATGCCTTGGCGCGTCCGATGCCGCTCGAAAGTGTGCTCGCGAAACGTTCCGCATCGATCACGACTAATTCACCTGCCAGATCGACCGTACTGAAACGCAATTGGCCCCGCTTGCCGCCGTGCTGCTGGTAGGCCGCAACGGCGATCGTCGATTCATCGAGCGTGAACCCGTGCTGTTCGGCACGATTGGCGAGCCACTCGGCGCAAGTCGCCTGGACCAATTCATACAGCGGTGGAGGTGGGTCGGGCTGTCCGTCGGCCGTTGAGCGATCGCTTCCCCATGCCTCCCATTTGGGCAGGTTGCGCGTTGCGAGCAGACGCTTCTTCGCGTCCATGACCACGTCGTGACGCTTCGAACCATTCTCACCCGAGCGCGAAACCACCGGATTGGCGCGCAGTTCGAAACTCAGTCGTGCGCCGGTCGGCACCTGCGGGCGATACTCACGGGACTGGATTTGCCAGGCATCCGATTCCGCTTTCGCCTCGCGCTGCGAAACCACATAGAAGCGTGGCAAGCCGTCTACATCCCGCCGACGGAACAGAAAATCTCGCTCCGTACCCGCCGGCGAAGGGAAAAAGCGCCACAGCCATTGGTGTTCGCTGTAAGCGCCGCCCAGCCACTCGTGTGCGGCCCTGCGTTCAAAACCGGGGCGAGGGGTGATCAAGCTGAAGTACACGTTCAGGCCTCCTTGCGGATCAGTGCCACATATTCGGTGCGGTCGCCGAACTGCCAACCTTTGCGACGAAGGGGGCGATCCTTGCGGGTGACGGTGAGGTCTGGGGTCAATCCGACGGCGATGCCTGACCCCCATGCGATGCGCTCGACCGGGGACGGGCGTTCCAGGGCGGGAACGCCGGACTTGCCGCAGTGTTTCCCGATCTCTTCAGTCAGCCGTTCCAGGTAGCCTGCAAACGCCTGGTCCGCCGTGTCGACATCCATGATCTGCGGATTCAGCGGCACGCCGGGCGGGCACGCCTTGCGCCCAAGGTAAAGCACGAAGCGGGGCTTGCGCAGTGCATCGTCGAGGGCTTCCAGCGAATAGGGGCTGTTGTCGCCTGCCTGCACGGCAACCAGGAACCCAGCATCCTGCCGATAGTCGCGGGTGGACAGGATGGTGTTGAGGTCATGCCGGGGAATCGCCAGTTCGTCGCGCCGCGAAGCGTGCGGACGCTTCTTCAGGCCAGCCTGACTGGGTACCTGTACGGTGTGATAGTCGCGCAGCAACTTGCCGGTGGATTGCACGCCCACGGCGTAGCCGTAAAGATCCCTCAGGGCGGCGTGGGCGGATTCGTCCTCGCGGCGCAATCCAAGCGCCGCGCCCAGCAGCCCGACCAGGGCCGATACGCTGGGATAATCGTAGCTCGGTCGGTATTCACCGACCGCGGTGTCGCCCCATGACGAGAGCGGCGCATGAAGTTGAAAGACCAGTAGGGGCATGGCCTCACTCCTGGACGAAGCGGACCAACTCGTCCAGACTGCCTTCGCCAGTTTCCGCATTGATCGCGTAACGCGCATCGGCGCAGGCGCCGTATACCTTGTCGAAGCTGTCGCGTCGTCTCTCGATAGCCTTGACCGCCTTTTCCAGCATGTCCTCGCCTTCGAAGGGTTTAACCGGTTTGAGGAAGGCCTGGGCGAGCGAGCGCGGCTGCTGATCACCCTTTTCGGCCAGTACGTAGCTTGCATAGGCGCGGGATGCGTGGCTGTTCTGCATGCCGGTGGGACTGACCTTGGTGACCGCGTGGACGAAGGCCTCAATAGCCTTATCCGCCAATGCCTTGTCGCCGCCGAGATTTTCGGTAAGGAGCGCTCGGTCGATGCAGATGTAGAGGTAGAACAGTCCGGCACCGTAGCTGCGCTCGCCGATGTGAGCGGCGCCCTTGTCGGTGAGGCCGTCGTTGAGGTCGTCGACCGCGCTGAAGTAGTCGTCCTCGACTGCGCTCTTGTGCACGGTGATGGCGTGGGCGACCTGTACGGCCGCTTCCATGTTGAAGGCGGGACTATCAGCCAGCATGCGGCCGAACATGGCGATGTCGGCAGCTTTGCGCGGAGTGCGCAGCAGGTTCAGCTCTTCCTCGGTTGGCGCGGCGTTGCGGGTTGCGCAAACTTGGGCGAGTTGTTCGATTGCCTCGACTTCCTCGGGACTGAAGTGCGCGAGTTGTTCGATCTGCAGGTCTTCGTTCTTCTCCGATTTCTTGTCGGCTTTCAGCTTGCCGAACTTGCCGACGATCTGGCGTGCCCATTCGTGCGCATTCTTGTCCGATACGCCGGCAGCAACCAGCAAACCATGCACGCGCTTGCCCATGCCCTTGGTCCGGGTGCCGATGTGACCTGCCAGCGCACTCTCGAAGATGTCTGAAGTCCTCCATGCGCGCTTCTGGCTTTGGGAGGAAATCCGCAGACGCAAGGCGTCGCCCATCAAGGCGGTCTTGGGGCGGCCGGTATCGTCGCGATTGAGGTTGGAAGGCGGGTAGCTGGTGAGGACGTGCAGTTGAACGAAGCGGGACATCTCGTTTTCTCCTTGAGCGGAAATCGTGGGCTAATGGCGGAAATCAGTCGTTGCTGCGGGCGGGCCAATCGTAGGCGTAGGCCCAGTCTTTCTTGACCTTGTCGCCCCAATGGAGGACGTCGTTGGCGACGGCGATGACGTCGATGCGGTGGTCCATCAGCGGCAGCACTCGCCGCAGGCCGGCAAACAGGCTGTCGACATCCGGCGATTCGAGCAAGCGCGTGAAGCGCAACTCGCTGACCAGCGGTCTATCCTCGCCGGGCGCCTTGTGGCTCATCGCCTTGGCGGGTGAACCTGGCTGGTTGTGGGTGACGTGGGCAAGTAAGCCGACAATGGCCGCTAGGCGGTCGTTGCGCGCGGCGATGCCGTTTGGGTTCCATCTCGCTGCCTGGAACCGGCGGAACAAGCGCTGGTAGGGCGCGCTCAGACTGACGGCAGTGAGGGTCGGCGCGCGGCGCAAAATGGCCCGGCTGGCACGGTCGTCTTCGAGCCTCTGCCACCATTCCAGCAGGATCGTGCCGTATGCGTTTTCGCGTGAAAATCGGTCGGACATGGGGTCTCCTCAGACTTCTGCCGTCGCAGTCTTGCCACGCCCGGCTAAAGGTTTCTCGGCGGCAGGCAGGCGCAGCGCCTCGCGCATCTTCTTGCCATTCAGGCTGTTCACCAAGTGCCGGTGCGCCTCAGCTACCCGCCGGGGTTTCTGGCGCTCGATGGGGCCGGCGCCGACGAAGGTGTTGTCGAACAGCGCAAGGGCGGTGGTACGCAGAACGTGGTGCCAGGCTTGCCGGCTCTCCAACGTATCGGGGTCGGCGTCGTCATCTTCGCGGACGATCTCGATGCACCGCCCGAGTTGAGCGTAGAAAGCCGCTTCCGTTCGGTGCCAGAATTCGGTGTCGATCGCGCTGAAATCACCGCGCGCATCGCCGCCGAACCACGCGTCCTTCACGGCGCTACGCAGGAAGAATGCGGCCTGCTGTGCGCCTGTGAGCCAGGTTGCCACCGTGCCTGCCACAGACTCTAGCGCGGCCTTGCTCACACATTCGCCTAGCCCATAGAGCGGCAGACTGGACTCGTACCAGCAACGCGCCTTCATGTTGTCCATGTCATAGCCGAACGCCCACAGTCGCAACGCCCCGCCCAGTTGTCGACGGCGCGATTCGAGTGCGTGGGAAACGATGCGTGCGGGTCGCTGCTTGTTTTTCGCATCCGCCTGGCCCAGCACCCACGCGAGCCAGTGCCGGTATCCCATGCCGCCAGGTTGCGGATGCAGGGGTAGCCACGCCCCCTTGACCTCGTAGTAGGGCGAGAGCGGGTGAGCCCAGGCGCCCTTGTAGTTGAGTCCGTAGTTCTTGGCGGTGAACTGGTGTAGCAGCCTGTCGGACTCACGTCCGCAAAGATCGCAAGCGCCGTGCGCGACGTTGTCGAAGTCGAGGCGAATCCGGCGCGGCGTCGCCCAGAACACATGGTCCGGATGAACCTGGGCCGGGGCGAGTTCACCACCTGGCTGCAAGCTTGCGACATCGGTCAGCCACGGGAAGCGAAACTGGGCGGCAGTGCGGCTCGCATCCCCGCAGCGTTCAAGGTGTTGGGGTCGTTCGATCACGTTGAGCCACACGTCCTGCCATAAACTTGTGGGCGACTGGTGTAGCAGCAAGGTCGTCAGCGGCCCGCCGCCGCGCAGTCCAGTGCGGTAGCCGACCCCGCCAGCCGGTGCATTGCTCTGCAGCGTGAACAGGGCGGTGACGGCGCAGGCTGGGCAAAGCGCGTGGAGCCTGCCGCGCTTGACGAAGTGGTCACTGTTGTTGCGAAGCGCATTCTCGCCCGGCGACTCGATCAGCAGCGCAGCGATGGGGTTCAAGGCCGACGATTCAGCAACCAGCGCGCCGTCCTGCATGAAGCGGGGACCGTCGCCGTCAAGGCTGAATGCCTCGGCGACGGGGGCAAACCAGTCACTCAGGGTTTGAGCATCGGGCGGAGATACAAGCAGACGCTTCCATACTGTCGAATTCTCGATCGGCGCCGTCGTCTGCAGCAGCCCGATCGCAAACTGCATCAGCGCACCGTTGAAATCAGCGCGATCGGCATCGAACGCGACGATGTCAGGATCGGAAAGGCGCTCCGGTGTGATCCAGTCGTGCGATCCATCCTTGCGCCGTACCGGCATCCAGGGGTCTTCGATGAGGTTCATTCCTGCTCCTGTTCAAGATATTCGGTGGATTGCATCTGTTCAAGACCGCGTGCTTCGTCATAGCGCCAGTGCAGTTGCTTAGGCGGGGCGCTCTTCTTCTCCATTGCGAAGGCTGTGCCGACCCAGGCTTCGTCGGTCTTCCGCAGCGCCAACACCACCGACCATTTACCCTTGTCCGGCAGCGACGCCTCGGCCTCCTGAATCGTCCGCTCTCGCGCGGGATCGGATTCGGTCACTCGCTGCGCGATCAGCCGTTCGGCCACCTTCACGCTGCTGTAGGCCCAGGCGTGCCGCGGGCTCTTGTGCTCGGCCCACGGGAGCAGCCGGTCGCCATTCCAACGCGCGAGGAGTACGGTCATGCTCGCTTCGCCCAGGCGGGTCGGCGTCTTCGCCTCGCTCCACCAGTCGATACCGCCGCGCACGTAGCCGTCGGCGACCTTGATGGTGTTCTGCTGGGCAACGCTGAGGTCGCTGAAGTAAGTGCCGTCGGCCTGATTGGCGTTGGCCTGCAGGCCGACGGGTAGTTCGACGTCCTCGCCAAACACGCCTTCGATGAGCGCGCGGGCATCCTGCGGCATGGCGATGCGCCCTTGCTGCAGCGCCCTGGCAGAAAGCCACAAGTGGCCGTGATGGGGATAGACGGAGGCGGCTTTGGGGAAGGCCTGCTTGAACCAGTTCGCGGCGGGTGTATCGGTCCAGGCCGGGCCATGCACCCACAGGCAGGGTTGGCCGCGTTGGTCGGCGGCTTGCGGGTCGGCAAGCCGTGCACCATCCATGCTACGCGGGTGGCGCTGCAGGCGTCCCGCGCGCTGGATCAGACGGTCGATGGGGGCAAGATCGGAGATCACCATGTCCCAGTCCGCGTCCAGGGATTGCTCCGCAACCTGCGAAGCAATCACGAGACGGCCGGCGCGTTGTGCGGGAGTGCTGGACTTGCCGAAGTGCGCGAGGATGCGCTGTTCAGTGTCGAGGCGATCCTGCAGGGCAAAGCGCGCATGGAACACGATCAGGTGGTCGGGATCGAGTTCGTTCGCAAAGTGGGCGTGGGCAGCGAGTAAGTCGGACACCGTATTACGCATCCAGCACACGCATTTGCCCTGTGCAAGCGCACTCCGGATTGCGCCCAGTACCTCCGGTTCGTCGACGACGTAGCGGACAGCCAAGTCTCGGCAAACCGCCCTGCGTGCAACGATCGGGCTGAGTGCCGCGTAGTGAGCGCCTTCGTGCCACGACGTCACCAGTGGGAAGTCCGTAGATGACGACGGTGGCAGCGTGCCTGCACCGCGTCCGCGCGCAAAGGCGTCGAACAGGGACTGCTTCATGCGCTCAGGCAGGGTTGCCGACAACAGAATCACGCTGCCGCCGGCCATGGCGTGGAACGTGAGGACGGTTTCCAGCACGCGCTGCATGTAGGCGTCGCAGGCGTGCACCTCGTCCACGATCAGTACCTTGCGGAACAGGCCGAGCAGGCGCAGGGATTGGTGCCTGCTGTACAGCGTGGCGAGCAGCACCTGATCGATGGTGCCGACCCCGGCGGGGGCCAGAAGAGCGCGCTTTCCATGGTCGGCGAGCCAGGCGTTGCAGCGTGCGGTAGCGGTGTCGTCTTGCTGTGCCGAGTCGGCTTCGGCCTGTCCAGCAGGCAGCACGGAGTCCGCGAAAGCCTCGACCAGGTTGCGCTGGCCATGCGCCAATACCAGGCTCGCGTTGCCCTCGAACAGCTGGCGATAGACCGCGGCGATACGCCCGTACATCGCGTTTGCCGTGGCCATGGTAGGCAGCGCGATGAAGAAACCGTCCGCACGACCCGCGGTCATCATCCGGTGCGCGAGCATGACGGCTGCTTCGGTCTTGCCTGCCCCTGTGACATCCTCCAGCAGATGGATCTGCGGCGTGGTGTCGACGGGCGTTTCGATGGCCCACGCTTGTAGCGGCGAGGGCGTCGCGATCTCAGGGAAGAGTTCGCTGAAACTCCGTTCGTTGCATGAAATCGGCAGGACACCAACCGCGTTGAGTGCGGTATCAGCGCGCTGTTGGACTTTCAGCCAGTAGTCCTTCAGTGCGATCTCGTCCGAATGGTAGGGGAAGAACGCGGTATTTGAACCGATCCAGTCCGAAAGCACTGTGATACCGGCAATCCACCATGACAGAACGCGGCTTGTACTGCTGAAGGCCTCCGGGCCCGGAAAGGCATGTGCTTCCGTGATCGCACCCAGCGGGAACAAGCTGCGTACTTCCTCAAGGAAACCTTCTATTGCAGGAAGGTCCGCTGGGCAGAAGTGGTGTCGCCAGTGCCCCTGGGCGGATGGCGGCAATCCATGGTGGCCCATTGTGGCGCGAAACCACCAATCGATGCCTTCGAGCATTTCTTCGCCTTCAGGGCCGAACCAGCATTGATCGACCGCGCGATCCTTCAGGCGTTGATCCCAAATCAGCCAGCCCAAGGTGTCATGTCGGATGCTGTATGGTTTGCCGGCATCTGCTTCACGTCCCCGCAACTGCTTGACCAGATCGGAGCGCTGACCCTGGAACGATTCAGCGAACTTGCCGAGGTCGTGAATGGATAGGCAGAACGCAAGCCACGCGTACAGCGCCTCATCGGCGTCCAGGCCAAGTGCGCGGGTGAAGAGTGTACGAAGTGCGGGTAGACGCTTGAGCAGGGTGACGCCGACCGCAGCTACATCCAGGCAGTGATAGGGCAACAGATGGTACTCGGCGCCCCCGACGTCACGCGGCCGTGCTTTGCCCCAGTAGCAGAAGTGCTCGGCTGAAGACATCAACAAAGATCCTCGTTGTTTGATCCAAGCATTTTGGACGGCGCTGGGCTCACCGAATGAGCCTGTGCTGGCATTTGAGAGGAACTACCCGCCATCCATGCGATATCGCGCGCTACTTGGAGCCGCAACCCTTCCGGTACCGGCGCCTCGCGATGTCTTACGCGCTTCAGAATGTCCATTAGCATTAAAGATGCGTGTGTTCATGGTGTTGTCGCGCAGGAAGGCGATGTCTCGCTTCAGCGTCGCGGACGAGACTTCCAGCAACTCGCGCAGGGCGGCCTTGCTGACTGCACGCCGCTCGACAAGTAGCGCCCGGATCCGGACGATGCGATCGGTTTGACTCATGAACGGCTCCATGCAAATCGAGATTGATCATACCAATCGCATGCAATCATCACAAAGAATGTTGTTCGCCTTCGGGTGATGGGTCGTGGGCCAGGTGTTCCATGCAATGTGCTGGCGAGCTTGCTGCTCCGCCCTGCGCCCAGTGGTTCGTTCCTTCGGAGCGGATCTGCCCTGAGTCCACGACAGCGCGGCGTTCTTTGTCGATCACCCAGGATTTCTTGCCATGACCGCCTTCGGCTAAGCTGTCCATCCGACCCACCTCGAGTGCCCCCGATGTCTGCCCCCGAACAGCGCCTGAAGGCGGATGTGCTGATGTTTCTGGTGACGCTGTGCGCGGCGGCGGGGTGGATGTTTTCGAAGGAGTCGCTGGCGGGGATGCCGCCGCTGTTGTTCATCGCGTCACGGTTTGCGCTGGCCGGACTGTTGCTGGCGGTGATCGGGTGGGGCGATCTGAAGCGTGTTTCGCGGCGTGGCTTCGTGCAGGCGATGCTGGTCGGGGCGCTGTTCGGCGTGGCCATGGCGGCGTGGATCATGGGCTTGAGCGTGGCGCGGCATATCGGCGAGGGGGCGTTCATCACCGCGCTGGGGATCGTGCTGGTGCCGGTGCTGGGGCGGCTGTTCTTCGGCGACCGGCCGCCGCGCTCGACCTGGGTGGCGATCCCGACCGCGTTGCTGGGCTTCGCATGCCTGTCGCTGCAGAACGGCTTCGCGTTCGAACCCGGCCAGTGGTGGTTTCTGGCGGCGGCGGTGGCGTTCGCGCTGGTGTTCATCACCAATTCGCATGTGGTGCGCCATGTCCCGGTGCTGGCGCTGGGGGCGGTGCAACTGTCGATGGTGGCCGTGGTCGTGTTTCCGCTGTCGCTGCTGTTCGAGTCGTGGCCCGCGTCGGTGTCGATGGAGGTGCTGGGTTGGGTGTTGGCCAGCACGCTGATCGGCACGACGATGCGCTTCTTCCTGCAGTTGTCGGCGCAGGGGATGGCCACGGCCAGTCATGCGGTGGTGATCCTGATGCTGGAGCCGGTGTGGACCGCGATGCTGGCGGCGGTGTGGCTCGGCGAGAGCATGCGGATGCTGCAGTTCGTGGGCTGCGGGTTGATTCTGGCGTCGCTGGTGATCGGCCGGTGGAGCGCGATACGCGCCTTTCTGCGCGGACGCTGAATGCAGCCGGGCTCGACCGGGGTGCCTTGGTCGGCCGGGTCAACGGGCCGCGTCCGCAGTTGTCGGGCGAAAACCGGTTGCGCCGGCCGGCTCAGGCGTCGGAAGGCGGGTGGACGCGTCCCAGTCGCGCCGAGATCGCCTCCGCGCAGTTGCGCACCTTCTGAGCGATCGGCCCGTCCCAGTCCGGGTTGAAGCTGCCGGCGGGGCCCATCGCCGTGAGGGT
Source organism: Denitraticella aggregata (assembly GCF_048158365.1). NCBI lineage: Bacteria > Pseudomonadati > Pseudomonadota > Betaproteobacteria > Rhodocyclales > Zoogloeaceae > Denitraticella > Denitraticella aggregata. The sequence goes on from NZ_JBLLNL010000014.1 coordinate 72,302, forward strand.
CAGCGCGAGGTGGCCGGCGTGGTCGAACACCGGTGCGCAGAAGGCGTTGATGCCCGGGATGGGGTGGCCGACCGCACGGGCCATGCGGCGGGCGCGGACGTCGGCGAGTTCTTCGTCGATGCGCTTTCGCGACGGACGCAGCGCCGGTTGATTCGTGCTGGCGAGGCGGGCGAGCTCCTCCTGCTCCAGTGGCGCGGTCATGCGCTCGGACAGGAAGGAGGCGAACACGCGGCCGGTGGCCGAATTGAGCAGGCTCATGACGGTGCCGGGGCGCATGTTCACGTGCACTGGGCGACTGCATTCCTCGATGCTGACGATGGTCGGGCCGTGATTGCCCCACACCGCGATCGCGACGTTCTGCTGGATCTCGTCCGACAGCCGGGCGGCCTCGGGCGTGGCCACGCGCAAGGGGTTCAGGCCCTGAAGCGCCGACAGCCCCATCTGCAGCGCGAACGCGCCCAGGCCGTAGCGGCCGGTCACCGGATCCTGATCGATCAGCCCGAGCTTGCCGAAACTCACCAGGTAGGGATGGGCCTTGGCCGGCGGCATGCCGGCCTCGCGCGCGAGGTCCTTCAGCATCATCGGCGTGGCCGTCCGGACCAGAACCTGCAGCAGCGCGCCGCCGACTTCGATCGACTGGATGCCGCGCCGGTCGGCGTTGCCTCGGCCATTCGTCCTGTCTTCCTGTTGATCCACGCTCACACCGCCTCCTGAGGGATGAATGGGATTCTAACAATCGGATTTGCGAATATCGAATGGATTCGATATGCACGTAATTTAACAATAGCGAAGTTATTGCGTATTAACAAATTTGTGCTAGGATTCGTTCATCAAGAACATCGTCAGGAGTGGGCATATGAATACCAAGGCGTTTGCATCACAGGCCGACCTGGAAGTGAAGAAAGTGTCGTTCGACAAGCTGTCGGACAATGCCTACGCGTTTACCGCCGAGGGCGATCCGAACACCGGCATCATCATCGGTGACGATTCGGTGATGATCATCGACGCGACCGCGACGCCCGTCATGGCGCAGGACGTGATCGCGAAGGTGCGCGAGCTCACCGACAAGCCGATCAAGTATGTCGTGCTGACCCACTACCACGCGGTGCGGGTGCTCGGCGCGTCCGGCTATAAGAACGAAGGGCTGGAGCAGATCATCGCGAGCCACGACACCTACGACCTGATCGTCGAGCGTGGCCAGCAGGACATGGATTCCGAGATCGGCCGCTTCCCGCGCCTGTTCAACGCGGTCGAGAGCGTGCCTGGGCTGACCTGGCCGACGATGACCTTCAAGGGCGAAATGACCTTGTGGATGGGCAAGCTCGAGGTCAGGATCAAGCAGATCGGTCGCGGCCACACCAAGGGTGACACCATCGTCTATCTGCCGTCACAGAACATCTGCTTCTCCGGCGACCTGGTCGAGGCCGACGCTGCCTGCTACACCGGCGACGCCTACCTGGCCGACTGGCCGCAGACGCTGGACAAGCTCGCCGCGATGAACTTCGAAAAGCTGGTGCCGGGTCGCGGCCCCGCGTTGTTGAACCCGGAGGCGGTTCAGGCCGGACTGGCCTACACGCGCGACTTCGTGTCGACGCTGTTCCAGAGCGCCCAGGAGGCGGTCGCGAAGGGCATGGACCTGAAGGCGACGATGGCGCACGCGCGCAAGAACATGGACCCCAAGTTCGGCCAGGTCTTCATCTACGAGCACTGCCTGCCGTTCGACGTGACCCGGGCGCATGACGAGGCCAGCGGCATCCGCGACCCGCGCATCTGGACCGCCGAGCGCGACCAGCAGATGTGGCACGCGCTGCAGGAGTGATGCCGAAGACGCGGACCGGGCAGGGCGGATGAGCCGGAAACGCAGTGTTTCCGGCTTTGGCGAGGTCTCGTTTTTCGCGCCATTCCAGGTTCAGGCAGAGAGCAGGCAGACCGTCGGTGACATGCCCCCCAGAAGGGTGGCGCCGGAAACAGATCGATTCTGGAGGAGACAACAGTGCTGAGCACGTATCAATATCCGAAGTACGAATACCGGCGCCCGCCGGAACTGGCCGAGGCGCGCGAAGGGCATTATCCGGTGGTGATCGTCGGTGCCGGTCCGGTGGGGCTTGCGACCGCGATCGACCTGGCGCAACTGGGGCAGCCCGTGCTGCTGCTGGACAATGACGACACAGTGTCGATCGGCTCGCGCGGCGTGTGCTATGCCAAGCGCGCGCTCGAAGTGCTGGACCGTCTCGGCTGCGCCGAGCCTATGGTCGCCAAGGGCGTGTCCTGGAACGTCGGCCGCACCTTCTTCCGCAACGAGGAGGTGTTCAACTTCAACCTGTGCCCGGAGCCGGACCATCACCGCCCGGGCATGATCAACCTCCAGCAGTACTATCTGGAGGAGTATCTGGTCGAACGCGCGCGCCAGTTGCCGAATCTCGAGATCCGGTTCAGGAACAACGTGATCGGGGTGACCCAGGATGACGGCCGCGCCCAGGTGCGCGTGGAGACACCGGATGGCGCCTACACACTGACAACCGACTGGCTGGTCGCCGCCGACGGTGCGCGCAGTCCGATCCGCACGATGCTGGGCCTGGACATCGACGGCAAGATCTTCATGGACCGCTTCCTGATCGCCGACGTGGTGATGAAGGCGGACTTTCCGACCGAGCGCTGGTTCTGGTTCGATCCGCCCTTCCATCCCAACCAGTCGGTACTGCTGCATCGCCAGGCCGACAACGTGTTCCGCATCGATTTCCAGCTGGGCTGGCAGGCCGACCCGGAAGAAGAGAAGAAGCCGGAGAACGTGATTCCGCGCATCGAGGCGATGCTCGCAGGCAGTGGCAATGGGGATCGCGAGTTCGAGCTCGAGTGGGTCAGCGTCTACACTTTCCAGTGCCGCCGCATGAACAGTTTCAACCATGGCCGGGTGCTGTTCGTCGGTGACGCCGCGCACCAGGTGTCGCCGTTCGGTGCCCGCGGGGCCAACTCGGGCATCCAGGACAGCGACAACCTCGCCTGGAAACTGAAGCTGGTCATGGACGGCCACGCGCCCGCGACGCTGCTCGACACCTACACCGAGGAGCGCGGCGTCGCGGCGGACGAGAACATCATGAACTCGACCCGCTCGACCGATTTCATCACGCCCAAGAGCCGGGTCAGCAAGACCTTCCGCAACGCGGTGCTGGGCCTGGCCGAGCACTACCCGTTTGCGCGGGCCCTGGTGAACTCCGGGCGTCTGTCGGTGCCGAGCTTCCTGACCGATTCGCGCCTGAACACGCCCGACACCGACGACTTCGCCGGCGTCATGGTGCCGGGCGCGCCAATGGACGACGCACCGATCGAGACCGCCGGCGGCCCAAAGTGGCTGCTCGAAGCCTTCGGCAACCGGTTCCAGCTGCTGTACTGCTCAGAGGATGCCGCCGCGCTCGATGCCGCGACCCGCTCGGCCCTGGCCACGGTCGCCGAGGGGGCGATCCCGGTCGAACCCGTCGTCGTCGCCGCGCGCGGTGCGGCTCCGGACGGCATCACGACGCTGACCGACGTGCAGGGGCGGGTCCGCGAACGCTACGACCTGCAGCCGGGCACCGTCTATCTCATCCGCCCCGACCAGCATGTCGCCGCCCGCTGGCGCGCGCTCGACCCCGCCAGCGTTCGCGCCGCGGTCGCCCGCGCCACCTGCAACGCCTGAAGGAGACCGTCATGGCCCTGAATACCCAGCCCAACCTGCAAGAACCCGGCAAGCGCTACTTTCGTGCATTCTCGCCCGGCGACGACTTTTACGAGGCGCTGATCGACACGCATCGCGACCTCAGCGACGAGCAGAGCGAGATGGTCAATGCGCGCCTGATCCTGCTGCTTGCCAACCATATCGGCGACATCGCGGTGCTGCGCGAGGCGATGCGGATCGCGCGTGCCGGCGTGACCGAACAATGACCGAGGAGACGAACATGCTTGTGCAGAAGATTCATCACGTGGCCTATCGCTGCAAGGACGCGCTGGAGACAGCGCGCTGGTACGAGAAGCACCTGGACATGAAGCTGGTGCTGTCGATCGCCGAGGACGAGGTGCCCTCGACCAAGGAACCGGACCCGTACATGCACATCTTCATGGACGCGGGCATGGGCAACGTGCTCGCGTTCTTCGAGCTGCCCACGCGCGCCCCGATGGGCCGCGACCAGAACACGCCGGCCTGGACCCAGCACCTGGCGCTGGAAGTCGATTCGATGGAGACGCTGCTCGCGACCAAGGCACGGCTTGAATCCGAAGGCATCGACGTGGTCGGTCCGACCGATCATGCGCTGTTCCAGTCGATCTACTTTTTCGATCCGAACGGTCACCGGCTGGAACTGGCGTGCAATACGCACACGCCCAAGATGCTCGAGGCGCTCGACAAGGTGAAGTGGGACATGCTTGAGGAGTGGGCGCAGACCAAGAAGGCGCCGAAACACGCGGCCTGGATGCATGATGGCAGCTACAAGGAGATGTTCAAGTGAAACTCGCCACGCTGAAGCAGGGCGGTCGCGACGGCACGCTGGTCGTCGTCAGCCGTGACCTCTCGAGGTACCGCGCGGTCCCGGCGATCGCCCGCAGCTTGCAGGCCGCGCTCGACGACTGGGACGCCTGCGAGGCCCAGCTGCGACAGGTCTATGAGGCGCTGAACAGCGGTGCGATGGACGGCGAGGCCTTCGATCAGGCCGCCTGCCATTCGCCGCTGCCGCGCGCCTACCAGTGGGCCGACGGTTCGGCCTACATCAACCATGTCGAGCTGGTGCGCCGCGCGCGCAACGCCGAGGTGCCCGAGTCCTTCTACACCGACCCGCTCATGTATCAGGGCGGTTCGGACAGCTTCATCGGTCCGCGCGACAAGGTCGTCGCCGACGAAGCCTGGGGCATCGACTTCGAGGCCGAAGTCACCGTGGTCACCGGCGACGTGCCCATGAGCGCGACGCCGGCCGAGGCGGCCAGGGCGATCCGGCTGGTGATGCTGGTCAATGACGTGAGCCTGCGCAACCTGATTCCGAACGAACTCGCCAAGGGCTTCGGCTTCTTCCAGAGCAAGCCGGCCAGTGCGTTCAGCCCGGTGGCGGTGACGCCGGACGAACTCGGCGACGCATGGCGCGACGCCAAGGTGCACCTGCCGCTGGTGGTGCATCTGAACGGCAAATTGTTCGGCAAGCCGAATGCGGGCGTGGACATGACCTTCGACCTCGGCCAGCTGATCGCGCATGTCGCCAAGACGCGCGAACTCGAGGCCGGCTCCATCGTCGGTTCGGGCACGGTTTCGAACAAGCAGGGTGGTCTGTGGGGTTCGTCGATCGACCACGGCGGTGTCGGCTACTGCTGTCTCGCCGAAGTGCGCACCTACGAAACCATCGAGCAGGGCAAGCCGGCCACGCCCTTCATGAAGCACGGCGACACGGTGCGCATCGAGATGTTCGATGCGGACGGCAAGACTATTTTTGGTACGATCGAGAACACGGTCGCACCGCTCGGCAACTGACAGCAAAGACACAGGAGGAGACCCACATGAAGAAGACCTTGATCGCCGCCGCGTTCGGCATCGCGACCCTGACCGCCCCGGTCCAGGCCGAGCAAATCACGCTGAAGGTGGCTCACTTCTGGCCGGCCACCGCGCTGAGCCAGCAGAAGGTGCTCGAGCCCTGGTGCGCGAAGATCGCGGCTGAGTCCGGCGACCGGCTCAAGTGCCAGATCTACCCGGCGATGCAGCTCGGCGGCACCCCGCCGCAGCTGATCCAGCAAGCCGCCGACGGCGTGGCCGACATCGTGTGGACGCTGCCCGGCTACACCGCCGGACGCTTTCCGTCCGTCGAGGTGTTCGAGCTGCCGTTCATAACCCGCAACGCCGAGGGCGCGAGTCGCGCGCTGTGGGAATACTACGAGCAGTTTGGTCAGAAGGACTTCGAATCGGTCAGGCCGCTGGCTTTTCATGTGCATGACGCGGGGCATGTCCACAACAACCGTCGCCAGATCGAGAAGCTGTCGGATTTCCGCGGGCTCAAGATGCGTGCACCCACCCGCCAGACCAATCGCATGATCGCCTACCTCGGTGCGACGCCGGTCGCGATGCCGATGCCGCAGACGCCGGACGCGGTGTCCAAGGGGGTGGTCGACGGCTACGTGCTGCCGTGGGAAGTGATCCCGACGATGAAACTGCACGAGATGACCAAGTACCACACCGAGATGGACCCGTCCGAGCCTTCCCTGTACACCGCGGCATTCATCATCGCGATGAACAAGGCCCGCTACGACAGCCTGCCCGATGACCTGAAGGCCGTCATCGATGCCAATTCAGGCGCCGACTTCTCGGCGCAGATCGGGCGCGTCTGGGACGAATCGGCGCCCAGCGCACGCCAGCATGCGGTGGATCGCGGCAACCAGTTCCACACCATTCCCGCGAGTGCGACCGGCGAGTGGAAGAAGGTCGGCGAGCGTCTGTCCGAGGAGTGGGTCAAGGAGATGACCGGCAAGGGCTATCCTGGCCAGGAGATGCTCGACACCGCGCGAGGGCTGATCGACAAGTACAGCGACTGAGAGCTATGCATGCCCGCGCGCGGCTTGCGCGTGGCGGGCGAGGCCGGTGCCATGCCCTGTCGGAGTGGGCAGGGCGCCGGGCGGCCGGTTCGGCGATGCCCGGGCCGGCTTCGACCGATGACAGGACCCCGGGGCGACAGATCCCGTCAGCCGTGACACGGAGTTTTTCCAATGGCGGAAGTCATTCCCCAACTCGACGATCAGCAGGATACGGGGCCGCGCGATGCGGTCGGGCGCTTCCTGTTCGTGTGGGCCAAACTGTCCGCGCTCGGCGGCGCGGCCATCCTGTTCGCGATCTGTATTCTTTCGGCCTATAGCGTGATCGGTCGCTGGCTGTTCGCGTCGCCGGTGTTCGGTGACGTGGAACTCGTGCAGATGGGCTGCGCCCTCGCGATCGCGGCCTGCCTGCCCTATGCACAGATGAAGAACGCGCATGTGATCGTCGATTTCTTCACGCACAACGCGTCGCCCGCGCTGCGCCGCAGGCTGGACCGGATCGCTGCGCTGCTGCTCGCCTTTGGTGCGTCGGTGATCGCGTGGCGCAGCTTCGTCGGTGCGTGGGAAGCGTCGCTCACGGGCGAGACCGGCATGATTCTCGGCTGGCCGCTGTGGTGGTCCTACGTGACGCTGGGGCCGGGCTTCATGCTGCTGGCGCTGACCGCGCTGTACACCGCCTGGAAGGGCGTCATCCATAACGAGGTCGGCCAGCAATGAGCAGTGTGACCATCGGTTTTCTGGTGGGCGGCCTGACGCTGGTGCTGCTCGCGTTGCGGGTCCATATCGGCATGGCGATGCTGCTGGGCGGGTCGATCGGCTATATCGCGGTGTCCGGCCTCGACCCCTTGCTGAACTACTTCAAGAACCTCGCCTACGGCCGTTTCTCGATCTACGACCTGTCGGTGGTGCCGCTGTTTCTGCTGATGGGCAACATCGCATCGCACGGCGGGCTGTCGCGCCGGCTGTTCCAGGCGACCAATGCCTTCCTCGGCCATTATCGGGGCGGTGTCGCAATGAGCGCGATCGGGGCCTGCGCCGGCTTCGGCGCGATCTGTGGCTCGTCGCTCGCCACCGCGGCGACGATGGGCAAGGTCGCCTTGCCCGAGCTGCGGCGCAACAACTATTCGCCGGCCCTGTCTACCGGCGCGCTCGCCGCAGGCGGTACGCTCGGCATCCTGATCCCGCCGTCCGTGGTGCTGGTCATCTACGCGATCCTGGCCGAGCAGAATGTCGCATCGATGTTCATGGCGGCGCTGATACCGGGCCTGATCGCGATGTTCGGCTACATGATCGCGGTCGCGATCGTCGTACGCGTGGTGCCGGGCAGCGGACCGGCATGCGCACCGATGCCATGGCGCGAGCGCATCACCGCGGTCGGGCGGGTCTGGCCGATCGTGACCGTGTTCGTCGTGGTGATCGGCGGCATCTACGGCGGGGTGTTCACGCCGACCGAGGCCGCCGCGATCGGGACCATCGCGACGACGCTGCTCGCGATCATCTCGCGCGAGATGAACCTGCGCAGTTTCATCAGCGCGGCACTCGGCGCGACCGAGGCGACCGCGATGATCTTCCTGATCCTGCTCGGCGCCGACGTTCTCAACTCGTTTCTGGCGTTGTCGCAGATGCCGCAGGCGATGGCCGAGTGGGTACTGGGCAGCGGACTGTCGCCGATGGCGGTGCTGATCGGCATCATCCTGGTGTATCTGCTGCTCGGTTGCGTCATGGACAGCCTGTCGATGATCCTGCTGACGATTCCGATCTTCCTGCCGATCGTGATGGGGCTGGATTTCTGGGGGCTCGGCTACAACGACAAGGCGATCTGGTTCGGCATCCTCGCGCTGATGGTGGTCGAGATCGGCCTGATCACGCCGCCGGTGGGCATGAACGTGTTCATCATCAACAGCATCGCCAAGGATGTGCCGATGCGCGAGACCTTCCGCGGCGTGCTGCCCTTTCTCGCCTCGGACTGCGTGCGGATCATCCTGCTCGCGCTGTTCCCGGGCCTGTCCCTGTGGCTGGTCCATGCGCTGGGTGGATGAAAAGTCGCCGCAGCGCCACAATCGTCGGTTCAGGCGCTAGTCGCATGACGACTCCGTTCGTGGTCCTGCTGCTGTCGCTGCTGCTCGGTGTGCAACCGGTCACCACCGACCTGTACCTGCCGGCGCTGCCCACGATCACGACCAGCCTCGGGGCGTCGATGGCCCAGGCGCAGCTCACGCTGTCCGGCCTGTTGCTGGCGTTCGGATTGTCGCAACTCGTGTGGGGGCCGGTGTCGGATCGGTTCGGACGCCGACCGGTGCTGCTGGCCGGCCTGATCGCGTACACTGTGGCGGCCACTGGCAGCATGCTGGCGCCGTCGATGGAGGCCCTGCTCGTGTGGCGCATCGTGCAGGGTGCGGCAATGGGTGCCGCGGTGATGTGCGCACGCGCGCTGGTCCGTGACCTGTATTCGCCCGAGGCCGGTGCGCGCGCGATCAGCAAGGGGCTGTCGGGCCTGGGCGTGATCGCGTGCCTGACGATGCCCCTAGGTGCGGTGCTAGCGGAATTCCTGGGCTGGCGCGCCGCGCTGGCGGCGGTCGCGGTATTCGGCGCGACAGCGCTGGGCGTGGTGGCGCTGCGTTTCGAGGAGACACTGCGCACCCCCAACGCCCGTGCGCTCGAGCCGGTCACGCTGCTGCGAACGTGGAAGGGTATTCTGAGTCACCCGACCTTCTGGGCATTCGCGATGCTGGCGATGATGTCCTACGGCGGGTTGTTCTCGTTTCTCGCCGCGTCCCCGTTCGTCCTCATCGGGCTTCTCGGCGTATCGAAGACCGGCTACGGCCTGCTGATGATGACGATGGCCCTGTCCTACCTGATCGGCACCTTTCTGTGCCGACGCCTGCTGAAGCGCTTCGGCATACACGGCGCGGTGGCAATCGCCGGCGGGCTGTCGCTGCTGGGGGGCACGACCATGGGCGTACTCGCGCTGGCCGGCATTGAGAGCGTGTGGTCGATCATGGCGCCGCTGTATCTGTTCATGCTAGCGCACGGCGTCCATCAGCCCTGCGGCCAGAGCGGGGCGATCGGGCCTTTTCCGCACGCGGCCGGTGCCGCGTCGGCGCTGAGCGGTTTTCTGATGATGCTGTCGGCGTTCGCGATGGGGGCATGGCTGGGTGCCAACATGGACGGCACCCGGTTTCCGCTCACCAACGGCATCTGGTTCTGGAGCGTCATGACCGCAGTGGTCGCATGGGGGCTGGTCTATCGCGGTCGTCGGCATGCTCTCGATGGAGAGGCCGCGCCGGTGCCCACCGACAATCCGCTGCGCTGACCGGCGAATCGCTCGCGCGTGTTACACGCCCCAGACCACCGGCACCCGTTCCTTCAGTGAGCACTGCAGAAGGTCCAGCAGCGGCCAGGCCCGTTGGGCGAGGTTGACCGGCGCAGCTATGCCGACCTTGCCCTCCTCCGCCTCCGCTTCTTCCTGATCCGGATCCCCCAGGGTCTGGCGGATCTTGTCTTCGTCGATCGCGGTAATCAGGCGCGAGATCGCGTCCGGCAACTGCTCGACGGTGACGATGCCCTTGGGTTCGGCCGGATCCTTGCCGAGGATCTCGATCATCGCCTGCGCGGCATCGCCGAACATGATCACGTCGGCGCCCGCCGCGGATTTGAATGTCACCAGCATGAAATCCTCCCTTGTTGTCCCGTTTACAGGCCTTTGACCGCGTAGATGCCCGGTGCGTTGCGCCAGTAGCCCTTGTAGTCCATGCCGCAACCGAACAGGAAGCGGTCGACGACGTCCAGTCCGGTGAAGTCGGCACGCATGCCCGGGTAGGCCTTGCGGTCGTGCAGCTTGTGGGTCAGCACCGCGGAATAGACCTTCGCCGCGCCTTCTTCCATCAGGTGCTCGATGATCGCATGCAGCGTGTGGCCTTCGTCCAGGATATCGTCGAGCACCAGCACGGTGCGACCGCGCAGGTCCTGCGTCGGGCGGACCCGCCAGTCGAGCAGCGAGCCCTGCAGCGCCTGCCCGTAGCGGGTCGCGTGCAGGTACGCGACTTCGAGCGGAAAGGGCAGGCGCGGCAGGATGCGGCCCGCCAGGATCAGCGCGCCGTTCATCACCGCGTAGATCAGCGGGTTGGTGTCGCTCAGCGCCACGGTGATCTCGGCCGCCATGCGGTCGAGCGCTTCCTCGACCTGCCGGTTGTCCGCAATACAGTCGGCCTCGGCCAGGGTACGCACGATTTCGTCGAGGTCGACAGCCATGCTCCGGACTCCCTTTCGATTCGTGATGTCCTGCATTCTACCGAAGTGTATCGACTGACTGTTGGTCACACCCGGGCCGGCAGCCTCGCGATCAGGTCCCATTGTGCATGGCTGCCGTAAATCGGACCGTCGAACAGCGCGAGCACCTCGTCGTGTTCGTCGAGATCCAGATGGGACATCGCCAGATGCCACCAGTCATGCACCGCCAGGAAGTTGTCCTCGGCCCAGTGGGGCACGCGATCGCGCAACCACGCCACGCCCTCGCGCGCACGGCCCGTTCAGTCCCGCTCCGCCGGTGACGGCATCGGTACCATCACGGCCTGTCCGGGCGTGGTGCAGCCGGTGTCGCAGCAGCGGCCGGGTTGGCGGTTGCGTGTGATCGGGCGGGTCGGGTCGTCGAGCACGTTGCGGTCGAGCAGACGTTCGACCAGGTCCACCTTGTCGCCGAGCGGGTAGTTGCGCCAGATCTCCTGCTTCATCGCGGCCGGCGAACCGCCGCCGTGCAGGCTGATCACCGAGTACCAGCCGCCCTGGTAGGACGCGGTCAGGTCCTCCATGAAGCGTGCCACCTCGATGCGCTTGTCGTAGGGCACGTCCGGATTCGCGCGCAGAACCTCGGCCAGCGTCGCGGCGGTGGCCGGATTGTGGTCCTCGTCCGGACCCGGTAATGCGACGATCAAACCGCCGGACACCTCGTGCGCGAGGCGGTGCATGTCGTAGATCTGGGTCGCGAGCAGCAGCTTGCCGATGTTGGAGAATACCGGTTCCGGCATGAAACTGCCGCTGTGCGGATCCTGGGTCGCATACACGCTGGCCGCGACCCCGCAGGCGTAGAAGCCCTCGACGATCTTGATCAGCTCGACCATCGGTTCGCGCAGGTTGGCCTTTTTGCCCGGATCGAAGCCGTTGGCTTCGCACATCAGCGCGCCGGCGCCGATCAGCAGGTCGCCGAAGCCGGCGCGCGCCGCGATGCAGCTGTGGCGGTGATGGGTCGCGTAGCTGTAGGTAAGGGCACCCGAGTGCGCCCATTCGCCGGCATAGAACACCCGCTCCCACGGCACGAACACCTTGTCGAAGATGACGACCGCGGTCGACTGTCCGTAGCGGCGCGAGAACAGTGGCGCGCCGTGCTCGGGCTTTTCGCCGGGACGTCCGGCCGGGCGCGACACCATCGTGAGTCCGTCGGCATCGACCGGCACCGCGCAGCACACCGCGAAGTCTGCGTCTTCGGGGCCCATGTTGCGACACGGCATCACCAGTAGTTCGTGCATGTAGGGCGCGCCGGTGACGATCGCCTTGACGCCCGAGATCACGATGCCGCGCCCGTTGCGTTCGACCACATGCACATAGGTGTCGGTATTGGCCTGCTGGTGCGGGCGCCGCGAGCGGTCGCCCTTCGCGTCGGTCATCGCGATGCCGAGCGACAGGTCGCCGTCATGCACATGCTTGAGGTACTCGGCGAATCGTGTGCGATGCTCGGTCGAGCCGGTCGCGTCGTCGATCCGGGCGCTGACCTGGTGGATCGCGTTCAGCGCATCATGGGCGAGGTAGCGCTGTGCACAGCCGGTCTCCTGACACAGCAGGCGCACCGCCTCGAGCTTGTTCAGCAGGTCGCCGGCCGATTCGTCGATATGCAGCATCCGGTTCAGCGTGCGTCCGTCGGACGACTGGACCGCGGTCATCACGCGCGCCTTGTCCGGGTCGCGCGCGAAGTCGTAGGTCAGCGCCAGTGCATTGACCCCGGGCACGAACTCGGGTGCGTCCGCCACCGATTCGATCAGGCGGCCGTCCACATATACCCTGGGGCGGAGCCGTCGCAGCGATTCGCGATAGTCCGCACCGCTCATCATCGTGCCCGCGCCATTTACCGTGTTCGTCGTCTCCGCCATCGGGGCGCTCCTTGTAGTCGTTGTGAGCGACACCTTAATTCATCTGGCCCCCGGCTTCTACCTGAATCACGACCTGCCCACGATGGCGACCGATGAGGACGGAGGCAGTGTCGGTGTGGATCGTCCCCGGGGTCGACATGCTTGACGTCGAAGGGCGCCAGCCGCCCTCAGCTGGTCGTTTCGGGCCGTTGGAGTGTTGACCGGCTTCACGATATGCAGGCAACAGGAGTCCGCATCGTCGAGGCGATCTCGGCAGGCGTGTCGGACAGGGCGTCGGATTGCGACACCGATCTGGATCGACTTCAAGCGGGGCCGAACAATGAACATCGAACACTTCGTTACGTCGTCTGCAGAACTGATCGAGCTGGCCGGCGTGGGCGTGCTGCTCTTCGGCGCCATGCTCGCCGCTGCGGTCTTCGCCCGACGCCTGATCGGTCACACGCCTTTTCGTGATGCCTATCATGCGTTGCGTGGCGACCTGGGGCGCGCGATCCTGCTTGGGCTCGAACTGCTCGTGATCGCCGACATCATCGGTACGGTGGTGATCGAGCCCAGCCTGCAGAGCCTGAGCGTGCTCGCCGTGATCGTGACGATCCGGACCGCGCTCAGCTTCACGCTCGAACTCGAGGTCAGCGGACGCTGGCCGTGGAA